>NZ_JBFRDI010000071.1:0-355 GCF_052113505.1 Pseudarthrobacter sp. TAF60_1 | reverse complement strand
ATGCGGATGGTGGTGTCGGACACGCCGTTTTCAGCGCGTGCCGATCGAAGAAATCCGGGGCCGAGCGCCAGCATTGCGCCGCCCGCCACCATGGCGCGCCGTGATATCGAAAGCTTCATGCGTCTTTTTCTCAGGTTGTCGTCGTCGGGGAACGATTCGTTCGTTCAGGTGGCCTGTACATCGGCGGACTGGATGCGCTTGACGCCCTTGGCCGCCATCTGTTTCCAGGCCGCGGCGAGCGAGCCGTTGAGGTCGATGCCGCGCGTGGCGTCCTCGATTACATAGGCCTCGAAGCCGGCCTTGCGCGCGTCCATCGCGGTCCATGCCACGCAGAAGTCGGTGGCCAGCCCGGTGA
>NZ_JBFRDI010000070.1:0-356 GCF_052113505.1 Pseudarthrobacter sp. TAF60_1 | reverse complement strand
AAGTGGTCCGCGCCTAGGTCTCGGAACCGGGCGTCCGGGTCTTGGAGCAGGTGCCAGATGATGATGAGGATGGAACGTCCGACGGCGACGATGGCGCGTTTCTTGCCCCGCCGTCGGGCGATCCTTCGGTGGCGTTCGCCCAGGAAGGTATCTGTTCTGCCGACCCGGGCGAGGTAGCGGTTGCCGTGTCCGGTGGAGCCGTTGCCTTTCGTCTTTCCGGCTGAGGAGCTGATGCCCGGGGAGAACTTTGCCCAGGAACACAGGTGCCCCGCGGTCGGGAACCGGGACATGTCGACCCCGATCTCGGCGAGAATAACGGCGGCGGCAACGGGGCCGATGCCCGGGATCTCATCCAG
>NZ_JBFRDI010000069.1:0-358 GCF_052113505.1 Pseudarthrobacter sp. TAF60_1 | reverse complement strand
GGAAGGCCGTTTGCCTGACGCCGTCGTCGCCTGCGTCGGGGGCGGCAGCAACGCCATCGGCATGTTCCACCCGTTCCTCGGCGACGAGAGCGTGAAGATCTACGGCGTGGAAGCCTCTGGCCACGGCCTGGACACCGACAAGCACGCCGCCTCGCTGACCGGCGGGCGTCCGGGCGTGCTGCACGGCAACCGCACCTATCTGCTGCAGGACGACGACGGCCAGATCCTCGACGCCCACTCGATCAGCGCCGGCCTCGACTATCCGGGCATCGGTCCGGAGCACTCGTTCCTGCACGACATCGGCCGGGCCCAGTACCTGACCTGCACCGACGACGAGGCGCTGAAGGCCTTCCAGCTG
>NZ_JBFRDI010000068.1:0-362 GCF_052113505.1 Pseudarthrobacter sp. TAF60_1 | reverse complement strand
CACATTAAGCTTGTATGCCCCTTGCGGGGCGCCCGTTCCGGGCTGAAAATGTGCCTGTGGTCGCCTGTCGACGCCGTAGTCACTATGTTTCTTCTTAGTCCGTCATTAAGCCGGGTGCCGGGGATCACGCCGTGGGCCCTTCACTGTTTCTTTTGCCGAGAACGAGGACTAGATTCCTATTTTTCCCGGTGATCCCCGCGGGCGGCCGCCTATGCAATCAGAGCGGGTGTTTTTCGTGAGGAGATGAACACGATCATGCTGGCGGCAATCGAGGATGAGGAACAGATTATTGGCAGGGTCGCTGCCCTGGATATCGGCAAAGCCGAACTCGTGTGTTGTGTCCGGGTCCCTGCGGAGGGGAA
>NZ_JBFRDI010000067.1:0-365 GCF_052113505.1 Pseudarthrobacter sp. TAF60_1 | reverse complement strand
CAGGCCAGACCCGGCAAATTCAACCAATTCAATACAAAAAATTGGTATCAACAAACTTGGCACACTATTGAGTTCTCAAACAACAGACACACCCGGCACCACCACCAGCACTAAACAACCGTGGATCGCTCCGGAGCAACTTTTCAAAGATACCCGGTTTCCCGCCCCGACGCAAATCCATCTTCCAGGACCCGCACCAGCAGAAAACACATCCCCCACCACTTACCGGCGCCCTAAAAGGACAACCAGATCCTGGTCTTGAAATTTGGGGGTTTTGGCCGCCCGCGGTAACCAGCTCTTCGCTGTTCCCCTCGCGGCGACTTAGAAAACAATACACCCCACCCGCCCCCACCGCAAATCACCCC
>NZ_JBFRDI010000066.1:0-376 GCF_052113505.1 Pseudarthrobacter sp. TAF60_1 | reverse complement strand
GTTACTCACGTGTTACTCACCCGTTCGCCACTAATCCCCCCAGCAAGCTGGAGATCATCGTTCGACTTGCATGTGTTAAGCACGCCGCCAGCGTTCATCCTGAGCCAGGATCAAACTCTCCGTTGAAGTAAAACAAAAACGAACACAACCAACACCCCCGGAAATAACGGAAGAAGAAGGCTGCAAAATTTGAAACCAGCTGTAAAAACCAGACCCAACCCACAGGGGCAGGCCAGACCCGGCAAATTCAACCAATTCAATACAAAAAATTGGTATCAACAAACTTGGCACACTATTGAGTTCTCAAACAACAGACACACCCGGCACCACCACCAGCACTAAACAACCGTGGATCGCTCCGGAGCAACTTTTCAAA
>NZ_JBFRDI010000065.1:0-380 GCF_052113505.1 Pseudarthrobacter sp. TAF60_1 | reverse complement strand
CTGGATGAGATCCCGGGCATCGGCCCCGTTGCCGCCGCCGTTATTCTCGCCGAGATCGGGGTCGACATGTCCCGGTTCCCGACCGCGGGGCACCTGTGTTCCTGGGCAAAGTTCTCCCCGGGCATCAGCTCCTCAGCCGGAAAGACGAAGGGCAACGGCTCCACCGGACACGGCAACCGCTACCTCGCCCGGGTCCTGGGCGAGGCCGCCGTCGGAGTCGGCAGAACAGACACCTTCCTGGGCGAACGCCACCGAAGGATCGCCCGACGGCGGGGCAAGAAACGCGCCATCGTCGCCGTCGGACGTTCCATCCTCATCATCATCTGGCACCTGCTCCAAGACCCGGACGCCCGGTTCCGAGACCTAGGCGCGGACCACTT
>NZ_JBFRDI010000064.1:0-388 GCF_052113505.1 Pseudarthrobacter sp. TAF60_1 | reverse complement strand
ATTTCGGGGGATTAGAAGAGCTGTGACAAGTCTGCTGGGGAAGCTTGGGCTTAGGGGACGCCGCAACAGGGTGGTCAGCGGGTCGGCTTTTGTTGCCGTCGGTGCGGTGTTGGTTGCCGGTGCGATCATTTATCCGGGGTTTAAGACCACTGAGGTGGAGTTGAACGACGGCGGGGTGTGGGTTGTCAGTAAGTCCAATAACGCGGTSGGSCGGTTGAATTATCCGTCGCGGGTCCTCGATGGTGCGGTGACGCCGGCGAGTACCACCTTTGACATTCTGCAGAACGCCGGGGATGTGTTTGTGGATGATGAGACGGGTTCGACGTTGAATCAGGTTTCTCCTGCGAACATGCGCCTGGGCGGGGACAAGCAGCTGCCGGGCTCCGCG
>NZ_JBFRDI010000063.1:0-402 GCF_052113505.1 Pseudarthrobacter sp. TAF60_1 | reverse complement strand
TCTCGGACCTGATCCAGACCGACATGGCCAACTTCACGCTGGTCAACGGCATTGCCACCTACACCTACCGCAACGTGGCACGGGCACGCACCCAGGGCGCGGAAACCTCGCTGCGCTGGCGCGCCACCGGGGCGCTGGGCCTGACCGCCGCCTACACCTACACCGACGCAGACGACCTCGACACCGGCGCGCAGCTGACCCGCCGTCCGCGCCATATGGGCCGGCTCGGCGCGGACTGGCGCGTGCTGCCATCCACCGAGATCACCGCTCGGGCGCGCTTCCAGAGCAGCGAAGTGGCGGATTCCACCACCGGCGCGCGCTCGCCGGGCTGGGGCACGCTCGATCTGGTCGTCAACCAGCGCATCGGCCGCAATGCCGCCGTCTTCGCGGGCGTGAACAACC
>NZ_JBFRDI010000062.1:0-416 GCF_052113505.1 Pseudarthrobacter sp. TAF60_1 | reverse complement strand
CCGTCGCGCAGGACGTTCTCCGTGCCCACCTCGGGTTTGAAGGGGTCGATGATTTCCGGGCGGAAGTGGTCCTCCCAGATGTGGCAGCCGTCCTGCGTCTCCACCGCCTCGCCGGCGACGCCCGGGCCCATGACCTCGGAAAGGCCGTAGATGTCGCAGGCCTTGATGTTCATGGTGACTTCGAGTTCGTGCCGCATCTCCTCGGTCCAGGGTTCGGCGCCCAGGACGGCGAACTTCAGGGACGTGGAGGCTGGATCGATCCCCATGTGCGCCATGGCGTCGGCGATGGTCAGGAGATAGGTGGGCGTGGCCAGGATGGCGTCCGGCTTGAAGTCCTGGATGAGCTGGATCTGGCGTTCGGTCTGCCCGCCGGAGATGGGGATGACCGTGCAGCCCAGCGCCTCGGCGCCGGCGTG
>NZ_JBFRDI010000061.1:0-430 GCF_052113505.1 Pseudarthrobacter sp. TAF60_1 | reverse complement strand
GAGTAACCCCACTCGTTGTCGTACCACGACGCGACCTTGACCGTGTTGCCGATGACCTGGGTGAGGCCCGCGTCGAAGATCGACGAGTGCGGGTCGCTGACGATGTCGGTCGAGACGATCGGGTCCTCGGTGTACTTGAGGATGCCCTTGAGGGGACCCTCGGCTGCAGCCTTGTAGGCGGCGTTGATCTCGGCGACCGTTGCGGTCTTCTCGAGCTCGACGGTGAGGTCGRTGATCGAGCCGGTGATCACGGGCACACGCAGGGCGTAGCCGTCGAGCTTGCCGACGAGCTCCGGGATGACCAGGCCGAGGGCCTTGGCCGCGCCGGTCGAGGTCGGGATGATGTTCGCGGCGGCGGCGCGGGCGCGACGGAGGTCGCTGTGCGGGCCGTCCTGCAGGTTCTGGTCGGCGGTGTAGGCGTGGACCGTGG
>NZ_JBFRDI010000060.1:0-439 GCF_052113505.1 Pseudarthrobacter sp. TAF60_1 | reverse complement strand
GCGGTGGAGGCTGGGGAGGTGCCGATGGCGTTGGTGGCGGTGACGGTGAAGGTGTAGGCGGTGCCGTTGGTGAGTCCGGTGATGGTGGTGCTGGTTGCGGGCGGGTTGCCGGTGATGGTGACGGGGGTGAGGTTGGTGGTGCCGGTGCGCGGGGTCACGGTGTAGGAGGTGATGGGTGAGCCGCCGTTGTTCGGGGCGGTCCAGGACACGGTGGCGGACGCGTTCCCTGCGGTCGCGGTAACCCCAGCCGGTGCCGCGGGCGCCGTCGCGGTTGTTTGGGTGGTGGTGAKGGTGGCGTCGTCGAGGTACATCCAGGTGTCGTCGGCTGGGACGGCTCCTTCGAGGTGGACGTTGAACCAGAGGGTGATGGTTTGGCCTCTGTAGGCGCTGAGGTCTGCGGTGACTTGGGTCCAGGTGCCGGAGTCGCTGGCGAGTTTGA
>NZ_JBFRDI010000059.1:0-445 GCF_052113505.1 Pseudarthrobacter sp. TAF60_1 | reverse complement strand
ATGTAGTTCTCAAACAACAACCCCAAACCACACACCCCACACACACAACCCCCAAAAAAAGGGGCCGAAACATGCATGATCGGCGCAGCCAGGAAACCAGAAACAAACAAACCCGAAACAAACACACCACAGCCCGTAAGCCACAACGCGTCCCTCCCGGCCCTGTTGCCTCAGGACCCAACAGTGTGCCAAACACTACCCGGCAATACCGGCCCGCAGCGTTCCAGAACCACACCCCCCGAAGAGGACCACGATTCGTACTAACCACCGGCCTGTGCCGCCAGGCACCTATTTGCTGATATTCCACCCGTGAGCACCCGCCGCAGAACAAACGTCTGCGCAACGGGCGTACTCCTGACAACCCCACAACACTCACATACATGAGGCAGGGTGGTTGTAGGTGCTCCTTAGAAAGGAGGTGATCCAGCCGCACCTTCCGGTACGG
>NZ_JBFRDI010000058.1:0-449 GCF_052113505.1 Pseudarthrobacter sp. TAF60_1 | reverse complement strand
ATGTAGTTCTCAAACAACAACCCCAAACCACACACCCCACACACACAACCCCCAAAAAAAGGGGCCGAAACATGCATGATCGGCGCAGCCAGGAAACCAGAAACAAACAAACCCGAAACAAACACACCACAGCCCGTAAGCCACAACGCATCCCTCCCGGCCCTGTTGCCTCAGGACCCAACAGTGTGCCAAACACTAAACCACCCAACCCCCGACCCCGCCGTTCCAGGACAACCGCTCCTCCGAAGAAAAACAGCATCCGTACTAAACCAGGACAAAAACCAGATGACCGCTATTTGTTGATATTCCACCCGTGAGCACCCGCCGCAGAACAAACGTCTGCGCAACGGGCGTACTCCTGACAACCCCACAACACTCACATACATGAGGCAGGGTGGTTGTAGGTGCTCCTTAGAAAGGAGGTGATCCAGCCGCACCTTCCGGTACGG
>NZ_JBFRDI010000057.1:0-460 GCF_052113505.1 Pseudarthrobacter sp. TAF60_1 | reverse complement strand
CTTCTAAGCCAACATCCTGGCTGTCTGTGCCTTCCCACATCGTTTCCCACTTAACCATGACTTTGGGACCTTAGCTGGCGGTCTGGGTTGTTTCCCTCTTCACGACGGACGTTAGCACCCGCCGTGTGTCTCCCGTGATAACATTCTTCGGTATTCGCAGTTTGCATCGGGTTGGTAAGCCGGGATGGCCCCCTAGCCGAAACAGTGCTCTACCCCCGAAGATGAGTTCACGAGGCGCTACCTAAATAGCTTTCGRGGAGAACCAGCTATCTCCCGGTTTGATTGGCCTTTCACCCCCAGCCACARGTCATCCGCTAATTTTTCAACATTMGTCGGTTCGGTCCTCCAGTTAGTGTTACCCAACCTTCAACCTGCCCATGGCTAGATCACCGGGTTTCGGGTCTATACCCTGCAACTTAACGCCCAGTTAAGACTCGGTTTCCCTGCGGCTCCCCTATAC
>NZ_JBFRDI010000056.1:0-477 GCF_052113505.1 Pseudarthrobacter sp. TAF60_1 | reverse complement strand
CCAGTGAGGCCAGCACGATCGTCTTCCAGCGGTCGGCCGGCTTCACCCCGGCGTCGTCGAGCGACTGGAACGTGCGGTCGACCAGCGTCTTTATTACGTCATGCGCCGTGATCCCCGGCGTGAACGTGTAGGTCGCAGGGAACAGGAAGCCCTCGAGCGTCGTCGCCTGTGCGGGAGCACCGTACTGCTGCGGATTCTTGGCCGCCGCCGTCAACTCCGCGACGGGAATCTTGGTGGCGGTGGCGAGGAGCGGCAGGATGTCCTTCTCCGCCGTCCCCTCCGGGATCACGGCCGTGTTCTGCACACGCGACGCCGGGTCCTCCATCGCGAGCAGCGCCGCCTGCGCGCTCATCTTCTTCGCCAGCTTGAACGCGCCGGGCTGGAACTCGACCTCCTGCTGCTGGCGGAGCAGCAGCGAGTAGAACGCGCTGTACGTCTTGGTGACGCCGGCTTTCTGAAGCTTGGTCGCCACATCCG
>NZ_JBFRDI010000055.1:0-479 GCF_052113505.1 Pseudarthrobacter sp. TAF60_1 | reverse complement strand
GCCGTCGAACTTTGCTCGATGGTAACGGTTTCGCGGCGTTCAATCCGGACGGTCAGCCGGTCCATGCGCTGCCCCTCGGGGCGGGTGAGTTCCAGCTGGAAGTGCGGGCTGAGTTCGGGGATCCGCAGCGCGATTTCCTCGATCTGGGACGGGAAAACATTTACGCCGCGCAGGATAATCATGTCGTCGCTGCGGCCGGTGATGCGTCCCATCCGGCGGTGTGCGGGCCGGGCAGTGCCGGGCAGGAGCCGGGTGAGGTCCTTGGTGCGGTAACGGATAACCGGCAGGGCTTCCTTCGTGAGCGAGGTGAAGACGAGCTCACCGTGTTCGCCGTCGCGCAGGACGTTCTCCGTGCCCACCTCGGGTTTGAAGGGGTCGATGATTTCCGGGCGGAAGTGGTCCTCCCAGATGTGGCAGCCGTCCTGCGTCTCCACCGCCTCGCCGGCGACGCCCGGGCCCATGACCTCGGAAAGGCCGTA
>NZ_JBFRDI010000054.1:0-479 GCF_052113505.1 Pseudarthrobacter sp. TAF60_1 | reverse complement strand
GCCGTCGAACTTTGCTCGATGGTAACGGTTTCGCGGCGTTCAATCCGGACGGTCAGCCGGTCCATGCGCTGCCCCTCGGGGCGGGTGAGTTCCAGCTGGAAGTGCGGGCTGAGTTCGGGGATCCGCAGCGCGATTTCCTCGATCTGGGATGGGAAGACGTTCACGCCGCGCAGGATAATCATGTCGTCGCTGCGGCCGGTGATGCGTCCCATCCGGCGGTGTGCGGGCCGGGCAGTGCCCGGGAGCAGCCGGGTGAGGTCCTTGGTGCGGTAACGGATGACCGGCAGCGCTTCCTTGGTCAACGAGGTGAAGACGAGCTCACCGTGTTCACCGTCGCGCAGGACGTTCTCCGTGCCCACCTCGGGTTTGAAGGGGTCGATGATTTCCGGGCGGAAGTGGTCCTCCCAGATGTGGCAGCCGTCCTGCGTCTCCACCGCCTCGCCGGCGACGCCCGGGCCCATGACCTCGGAAAGGCCGTA
>NZ_JBFRDI010000053.1:0-485 GCF_052113505.1 Pseudarthrobacter sp. TAF60_1 | reverse complement strand
GTCGCGTTGCGGCCCTCGAAGTGCGGTCCGAGGCCGTAGCCCTTGACGGTGTGGGCCAGGATGACGGTGGGTTTGCCCTTGAACTCGGTCGCTGCCTTATACGCGGCGTACACCTTGTAGTAGTCGTGCCCGCCGCGTTTGAGGTTCCAGATCTCATCATCGGTCAGGTCCGCGACCATGTCCTTGGTCTGCGGGGTCTGGCCGAAGAAGTGTTCCCGGACGAACCCGCCGGACTCGGCCTTGTAGGTCTGGTAGTCACCGTCGACGGTCTCGTTCATGATCTTCACGAGCGAACCGTCTTCGTCCTTGGCGAGCAGGTCATCCCACTCCCGGCCCCAGACCACCTTGATCACGTTCCAGCCCGCGCCGCGGAAGAACGCTTCGAGTTCCTGCATGATCTTGCCGTTGCCGCGCACCGGCCCGTCCAGGCGCTGGAGGTTGCAGTTGATCACGAAGTTCAGGTTGTCCAGGTTTTCGTTCGCGGC
>NZ_JBFRDI010000052.1:0-488 GCF_052113505.1 Pseudarthrobacter sp. TAF60_1 | reverse complement strand
GTCGCGTTGCGGCCCTCGAAGTGCGGTCCGAGGCCGTAGCCCTTGACGGTGTGGGCCAGGATGACGGTGGGTTTGCCCTTGAACTCGGTCGCTGCCTTATACGCGGCGTACACCTTGTAGTAGTCGTGCCCGCCACGCTTGAGGTTCCAGATCTCATCATCGGTCAGGTCCGCGACCATGTCCTTGGTCTGCGGGGTCTGACCGAAGAAGTGTTCCCGGACGAACCCGCCGGACTCGGCCTTGTAGGTCTGATAGTCACCATCGACGGTCTCGTTCATGATCTTCACGAGCGAACCGTCGGTGTCCTTGGCGAGCAGGTCATCCCACTCCCGGCCCCACACCACCTTGATGACGTTCCAGCCCGCGCCGCGGAAGAACGCTTCGAGTTCCTGCATGATCTTGCCGTTGCCGCGCACCGGCCCGTCCAGGCGCTGGAGGTTGCAGTTGATCACGAAGTTCAGGTTGTCCAGGTTTTCGTTCGCGGCGAG
>NZ_JBFRDI010000051.1:0-516 GCF_052113505.1 Pseudarthrobacter sp. TAF60_1 | reverse complement strand
GGGGAAGAACGCGTCCATGCCGAACGTGCGGGCCTCATCGGGGATGATCGGGGCGATGTGCTTGCCGAAGTTCTTGTCCCGCATGAGGTCCTTGAGGAGCCGGACGAACGCCATGGTCGTGGCGGCCTGCTGCTTGCCCGAACCCCGCTTGGCGACCTCATAGGTTTTTGCGTCCGGGAGGGTGATGTCCTGGTGTTTGGAGCGGCGCTCCGGCACGGGCCCGCCGAGCTCGGCCCGGCGTTCCATCATGTACTTGATCTCCGGCGCATCGGAGCCCGGGTGATAGTACGGGGGTGAGTACAGGTCCTTCTCCAGCTCCTCGTCGGTGACCGGGATCCGCAGGTGGTCGCGGAACTTCTTCAGGTCATCGAGGGTGAGTTTCTTCATCTGGTGGGTCGCGTTGCGGCCCTCGAAGTGCGGTCCGAGGCCGTAGCCCTTGACGGTGTGGGCCAGGATGACGGTGGGTTTGCCCTTGAACTCGGTCGCTGCCTTATACGCGGCGTACACCTTGTAGTA
>NZ_JBFRDI010000050.1:0-542 GCF_052113505.1 Pseudarthrobacter sp. TAF60_1 | reverse complement strand
CCGCCGCCGACCGCCGCCTGGAATACTCCCCGGACCGCGACGGCATGGCCTGGCTCTCCGCCTACCTCCCCGCCGATCAGGCCGCCGGGATCTGGGACCGCACCACCACCGCCGCCCGCGCCCTCCAAGGCCCCGCCGAGCCCAGGACCCTCACCCAACTCCGCGCCGACACCGCCGCGGCCTGGCTCCTCGCCGGCCAGGCCGACCAGGTCCCCGCACCCAAAGCCCAGGTCCTCGTCACCGTCCCCGTGTTCGCGCTAATGGGCCTGACCGACGAACCCGCCACCCTCGACGGGTACGGGCCCATCCCGCCGTCCATGGCCCGCACCCTCATCGCCAACGGCGCCGAATCATTCCACCGCGTCCTGACCGACCCCCGCAACGGGGCACCCTTGGAAATCGGCCGGTCCAGCTACCGGATCCCCACCGCCATGCGCCAATGGCTCAGACTCCGCGACGGCAAATGCCCCTTCCCCGGCTGCACCAACCAATCCCTGGACAACGACGCCGACCACCTCCTCGCCTGGGCCAACGGCGGAACC
>NZ_JBFRDI010000049.1:0-558 GCF_052113505.1 Pseudarthrobacter sp. TAF60_1 | reverse complement strand
CGCACCGGCACCACCAACCTCACCCCCGTCACCATCACCGGCAACCCGCCCGCAACCAGCACCACCATCACCGGACTCACCAACGGCACCGCCTACACCTTCACCGTCACCGCCACCAACGCCATCGGCACCTCCCCAGCCTCCACCGCATCCGCCCCCGTCACCCCCGCCGCAACCGCGACAGCACCCGCGGCACCCACCGGGGTYASCGCCGCCGCAGGGAACGCSTCCGCCACCGTGTCCTGGACCGCACCGAACAACGGCGGCTCACCCATCACCTCCTACACCGTGACCCCACGCACCGGCACCACCAACCTCACCCCCGTGACCGTCACCGGCAACCCGCCCGCAACCAGCACCACCATCACCGGACTCACCAACGGCACCGCCTACACCTTCACCGTCACCGCCACCAACGCCATCGGCACCTCCCCCGCCTCCACCGCATCCGCCCCCGTCACCCCCGCCGCGGCGTCCACGGGGGGAACAATCACCAACGGCGGATTCGAATCAGGCCTCACCGGCTGGACCACCGGCGGCGTCCGCGCCCCCGTAGCC
>NZ_JBFRDI010000048.1:0-825 GCF_052113505.1 Pseudarthrobacter sp. TAF60_1 | reverse complement strand
GGTTCCGCCGTTGGCCCAGGCGAGGAGGTGGTCGGCGTCGTTGTCCAGGGATTGGTTGGTGCAGCCGGGGAAGGGGCATTTGCCGTCGCGGAGTCTGAGCCATTGGCGCATGGCGGTGGGGATCCGGTAGCTGGACCGGCCGATTTCCAGCGGTGCCCCGTCGCGGGGGTCGGTCAGGACGCGGTGGAACGATTCGGCGCCGTTGGCGATGAGGGTGCGGGCCATGGACGGCGGGATGGGCCCGTACCCGTCGAGGGTGGCGGGTTCGTCGGTCAGGCCCATTAGCGCGAACACGGGGACGGTGACGAGGACCTGGGCTTTGGGGGAGGGGACCTGCTCGGCGTGGCCGTCGAGGAGCCAGGCCGCGGCGGTGTCGGCGCGGAGTTGGGTGAGGGTCCTGGGCTCGGTGGGGCCTTGGAGGGCGCGGGCGGCGGTGGTGGTGCGGTCCCAGATCCCGGCGGCCTGATCGGCGGGGAGGTAGGCGGAGAGCCAGGCCATGCCGTCGCGGTCCGGGGAGTATTCCAGGCGGCGGTCGGCGGCGGAGCGGGTGTGGCGTTTTTCGATGCTGTCGGGGTGGTGGCGTTCGCGCCAGGTGCGGGCTTTGGCGCGGAACCGGGACGGGGTCATCTGCCCGGCGGGGCAGCCGCGTGCCGGGTGGGGTGCGTCGGGGTCCAGGAAGTGCGCTTCCAGAGCTTGGGCGCCGGCGGGGTCGAGGTTGAGGGTTTCGTCGACCATGGTCCGGGCGTGCTGCCAKGACAGGGTTCCTGTCTGGAGGGCGGCCAGGGTCAGGGGCAGGGCGGTGGTGAGCCGGCGGGAGGTGGAGAG
>NZ_JBFRDI010000047.1:0-859 GCF_052113505.1 Pseudarthrobacter sp. TAF60_1 | reverse complement strand
GAGCGGGGAGTGGCCGTCGGCGTGCTGGAGGCCTTCGCCGGTCAGGGTGGTCCGGCCTGCGGTGGCGCCGATGACGAAGCCGCGGGCCATTTGGTCCCCGGCGGCCCAGAAGGCGTCTCCGGTGCGTTGGAAGCCGAACATGGAGTAGAACACGTAGACCGGGACCAGCGGCACGCCGTGGGTGGCGTACGCGGTGCCGGCGGCGGTGAACGCTGCCACGGCTCCTGCTTCGTTGATGCCGGGGTGGATCAGCTGGCCCTGGGCGGATTCCTTGTAGGCCAGGACGAGGTCGCGGTCCACGGAGAGGTAGTTCTGGCCCTTGGGGTTGTAGATCTTGGCCGTGGGGAAGAACGCGTCCATGCCGAACGTGCGGGCCTCRTCGGGGATGATCGGGGCGATGTGCTTGCCGAAGTTYTTGTCCCGCATGAGGTCCTTGAGGAGCCGGACGAACGCCATGGTGGTGGCGGCCTGCTGCTTGCCCGAACCCCGCTTGGCGACCTCGTAGGTTTTTGCGTCCGGGAGGGTGATGTCCTGGTGTTTGGAGCGGCGCTCCGGCACGGGCCCGCCGAGTTCGGCCCGGCGTTCCATCATGTACTTGATTTCCGGCGCATCGGAGCCCGGGTGGTAGTACGGGGGTGAGTACAGGTCCTTTTCCAGCTGCTCGTCGGTGACCGGGATCCGCAGGTGGTCGCGGAACTTCTTCAGGTCATCGAGGGTGAGCTTCTTCATCTGGTGGGTCGCGTTGCGGCCCTCGAAGTGCGGTCCGAGGCCGTAGCCCTTGACGGTGTGGGCCAGGATGACGGTGGGTTTGCCCTTGAACTCGGTCGCTGCCTTATACGCGGCGTACACCTTGTAGTAG
>NZ_JBFRDI010000046.1:0-888 GCF_052113505.1 Pseudarthrobacter sp. TAF60_1 | reverse complement strand
GCATGAGTGGACTTTTTGACCTGACGGGGCGGGTTGCCCTTGTGACGGGGTCGAGCCGGGGGATTGGTAATGCGCTGGCGCGGGCGTTGGCTGAGGCGGGGGCGACGGTGGTGCTGAACGGCATCAATGCGGAGCGGTTGAAGGCAGCGGAGGCTGCATTGGCCGCTGATTTCGCACCGGGCCGGGTCCACAGCGTCGCTTTTGATGTCACGAAGGACACCGAGGCTGCCCGGGGGGTTGCGTGGGTGGAGGAGCATGTGGGGCCGTTGCGGATCCTGGTGAACAACGCCGGGATCCAGCACCGGGTGCCGATGCTGGAGCTGGATGTCGCGGACTGGGAACGGGTGATTTCCACGGATCTGACCAGCGCGTTCCTGGTGGGCCGGGAAGCGGCCCGGCACATGATCCCGCGGGGCAAGGGCAAGATCATTAATATTTGTTCGGTGCAGACGGACCTGGCCCGTCCCACGATTGCCCCGTATGTRGCGGCGAAGGGCGGGCTGCGGAACCTGACCCGGGCGATGACGGCGGAGTGGGCGGGGTCCGGKTTGCAGATCAACGGGATCGCTCCGGGTTACATCCATACGGAGATGACGCAGAATCTGGTGGATGATGAGCAGTTCAATKCCTGGATCCTGGGCCGGACGCCGGCGGCGCGGTGGGGKACCGTGCAGGACCTGGCTGGCCCGGCGGTGTGGTTGGCCTCGGACGGGTCGGACTTTGTGAACGGGCAGACGATTTTTATCGACGGCGGAATGACGGTGGTGGTCTGATGCGCGGTCATCTGGCGGGTACGTCAGCGGTGACCCGGGATACCGGCGGAACCGGCGCGGCCGCAGAACCGGTGCTGCCGGTCTCGGGTCCGGCGGTGGTCGCGTACGCGGCCGG
>NZ_JBFRDI010000045.1:0-986 GCF_052113505.1 Pseudarthrobacter sp. TAF60_1 | reverse complement strand
GCAATCAGAGCGGGTGTTTTTCGTGAGGAGATGAACACGATCATGCTGGCGGCAATCGAGGATGAGGAACAGATTATTGGCAGGGTCGCTGCCCTGGATATCGGCAAAGCCGAACTCGTGTGTTGTGTCCGGGTCCCTGCGGAGGGGAACCCGAGGAAACGGTTGCAGGAGGTATCCACTCATTCAACGATGAGCCGGTCCTTGGCGGAACTGGCGAACCGTCTGGTGGACCTGCRTATCGAGCGGGTGGTGATGGAGGCGACCTCCGATTACTGGAAGCCGGTGTTTTAYCTCCTGGAGGCGCACGGGCTCGAGCCGTGGCTGGTYAACGCCCGGGATGTCAGACATTTGCCGGGGCGTCCGAAGACGGACGTGCTCGACTCGGTSTGGCTCTGCAAAGTGGCCGAACGGCAGATGATCCGACCCAGYTTYGTCCCGCCCGCCCCGATCCGGCAACTGCGGGACCTGACCCGGTACCGGATCGATCTGGTCGGAACCCGGACCGCGGAGAAGAAYCGGGTCGARAAACTCCTCGAGGACGCCTGCATCAARCTCTCCGTCGTCGCTTCGGACATTTTCGGGGTATCCGGGCGGCAGATGATGGCAGCTCTCATCGCAGGCGAACGGAACCCGGGCGTGCTCGCGCAGATGGCGCGGACCCGGATGCGGACGAAGATCACCGAACTCGAGGAGGCCTTCACCGGCCACTTTGATGACCACCACCGCTTCCTGTTAGCCCGGATGYTSGCCAGGATCGACGGCATCGATGCCGACATCGCCGCGGTCGATGAACAGATCGAGGCGCAACTGGCCCCTTTCGCGGAAGCGGCGGAACGCCTGGATGAGATCCCGGGCATCGGCCCCGTTGCCGCCGCCGTTATTCTCGCCGAGATCGGGGTCGACATGTCCCGGTTCCCGACCGCGGGGCACCTGTGTTCCTGGGCAAAGTTCTCCCCGGGCATCAGCTCCTCAGCCGGAAAGACGAA
>NZ_JBFRDI010000044.1:0-1109 GCF_052113505.1 Pseudarthrobacter sp. TAF60_1 | reverse complement strand
TTTTTGGCGGTGGTGAAGGCCTCCAGGCCCTGGGTGAGCGGGTAGTCGTGGGTGATGACGGGTTCGATGTGCAGGGTGCCGTCGGCGAGGGCGGTGATGACGTCGTCGATTTCGTTGTTGAAGCGGAAGGATCCGCGCAGGTCCAGTTCGCGGGTGATGGCCAGGGAGATCAGGACCGGCTGGGGTCCGGTGGGCAGGAGCCCGACCATGACCACGGTCCCGCCGCGGGCCGCGCCCTGGATGGCCGAGGCCAGGCCGTGGTGGCTGCCGGAGGATTCGATCACAACGTCAGCCTGCACGGCCGCGATCGCGTCCTTGTCCCCGGCCTGCAGGACCTGGTCCGCGCCGACAGCCGTCGCGGTTTCCAACGGTTTGGCGTGGACGTCCACGGCGGTGATCCGCGCTGCGCCGGCACGTTTGAGGACCGCGACCGCCAGGGCACCGATCGGGCCGGACCCGATCACCAGGGCGGACTTCCCGGCCACGTTCCCGGACCGGGCGACGGCGTGCCAGGCCACCGACGCCGGCTCGATCAGCGCCGCGGTGCGAAGGTCCATCGTCGCCGGGAGGGCCCGGAGCATCCTGGCCGGGAGGTTCACGTAGCGGGCAAACGCCCCGTCGGTGTGCGGGAACCGCGCGGCGGACCCCAGGTAGGTGCAGCCCGGGGACAGGTTCGGCCGGTCCGCCGGGTAGCGCACCGTCCCGTCACCCGGGCCGGGCGTCGCGGGATGGACCGCCACGTTCGTGCCCGCCGCCGGGCCGGTGCCGTCCGCAGCGGCTACTACCACGGTCCCGGAAATCTCGTGCCCCAGCACCATCGGCGCCTTCAGGATCGACTCCCCCGCCGCGCCGTGCAGCCAGTAATGCAGGTCCGACCCGCAAATCCCGCCATAGGCAACCTCCACCACTGCCTCGTCCGGGCCCGGGGCCGCCAACGGCATCTCCTCGATCCGCAGGTCTCCGGCCGCGTACGCGACCACCGCCGGACCCGAGACCGGCAGCACCGGTTCTGCGGCCGCGCCGGTTCCGCCGGTATCCCGGGTCACCGCTGACGTACCCGCCAGATGACCGCGCATCAGACCACCACCGTCATTCCGCCGTCGATAAAA
>NZ_JBFRDI010000043.1:0-1109 GCF_052113505.1 Pseudarthrobacter sp. TAF60_1 | reverse complement strand
GAATGACGGTGGTGGTCTGATGCGCGGTCATCTGGCGGGTACGTCAGCGGTGACCCGGGATACCGGCGGAACCGGCGCGGCCGCAGAACCGGTGCTGCCGGTCTCGGGTCCGGCGGTGGTCGCGTACGCGGCCGGGGATCTGCGGATCGAGGACGTGCCGTTGGCGGCCCCGGGCCCGGACGAGGCAGTGGCGGAGGTTGCCTATGGCGGGATTTGCGGGTCGGACCTGCATTACTGGCTGCATGGGGCGGCGGGGGAGTCGATCCTGAAGGCGCCGATGGTTTTGGGGCACGAGATTTCCGGGACCGTGGTGGTAGCCGCTGCGGACGGCACCGGGCCCGCGGCGGGCACGAACGTGGCGGTCCACCCGGCAACCCCGGGTCCGGGCGACGGGACGGTGCGCTACCCGGCGGACCGGCCGAACCTGTCCCCGGGCTGCACCTACCTGGGGTCCGCCGCGCGGTTCCCGCACACCGATGGGGCGTTTGCCCGGTACGTGAACCTCCCGGCCAGGATGCTCCGGGCCCTCCCGGCGACGATGGACCTTCGCACCGCGGCGCTGATCGAGCCGGCGTCGGTGGCCTGGCACGCCGTAGCCCGGGCCGGGAACGTGGCCGGGAAGTCCGCCCTGGTGATCGGGTCCGGCCCGATCGGTGCCCTGGCGGTCGCGGTCCTCAAACGTGCCGGCGCAACGCGGATCACCGCCGTGGACGTCCACGCCAAACCGTTGGAAACCGCGATGGCTGTCGGCGCGGACCAGGTCCTGCAGGCCGGGGACAAGGACGCGATCGCCGCCGTGCAGGCTGACGTTGTGATCGAATCCTCCGGCAGCCACCACGGCCTGGCCTCAGCCATCCAGGGCGCGGCCCGCGGCGGGACCGTGGTCATGGTCGGGCTGCTGCCCACCGGACCCCAACCGGTCCTGATCTCCCTGGCCATCACCCGGGAACTGGACCTGCGCGGATCCTTCCGCTTCAACAACGAAATCGACGACGTCATCACCGCCCTCGCCGACGGCACCCTGCACATCGAACCCGTCATCACCCACGACTACCCGCTCACCCAGGGCCTGGAGGCCTTCACCACCGCCAAAAAACCACCGCCAAAAA
>NZ_JBFRDI010000042.1:0-1145 GCF_052113505.1 Pseudarthrobacter sp. TAF60_1 | reverse complement strand
TTGGCTGCGCCCGTGCCGGCGGTTGGGAGGTGGGGGAGGAGGTCTTGGTAGTTGATGGTGGCGAGGATTTGGGGTCGGTTTCCGCCGGCGGTGGGCAGTTTGTTGGTGGTGAGGGCTGCTTTGAAGGCGGTGATGATCGCGTCGAGTTGTTTCTGGGCGCGGGTGCGCCGGTCCAGGTCCGGGCCGTTGTCCTGCCACACACCGCCGCCGTCGACAATGCCTGCGCCTGCTCCGTTGTCTGCGCCTGTGCCTGCGTCTGCGTGTGCGCTGTTGCTGGTGGGTTGGTGGGTGCGGGGGTTGGTGGCGGCGTTCATGATGGTGGCGATGTGTTCGTATTGGTCGGTGGTGGCGAAGATTTCGAGGTGGTGCAGGCCGTGGCGGGGTTTGCGGATGAATGCGCCTTGGGTGTGGCGGAGTGCTTCTTCGGTGGGTTCGGTGCCGTSGGCGTTGAGGGTGTCGGCCCAGCGGCGGGCGACTCGGACGAGGAAGTCGGGGTCCGCGGTGGCGGCGGTGCGGGTGAGGTCGTGTTCGATCCGGTCGAGGGTCTGGGGTGTGGTGTGGTGTTTGAGCCGGTCCAGGGTGGCGCTGATGATGGTCCCGGCCCGGGAGGAGAGCACCGGCCCGGCACCTGCCGGGAACCCGTCTGCGAGGACGGGCTCGGCGCCGGGTTCTATGCCGGTGGTGGGGGTGCAGGCTGCGGCGAGGTGTTTCCGGGCCGGAGGTAGGGTCTGGCCGGTGAGGGTGGTTTCGGGCAGGATGGCGTGGGCGAGGTGCAGGCGGCGTTTGGCTTCGCCGATCCCGATCCGCAGCCGCAGCCGGAGGAACTCGGCGGTGTTTCGGCAGCCGTCGTCCGCGGGGGAGCGTGGAACAGTGTCGGKRTCGGTTCCGGCTGGACTGGTGGCGGGCCAGGCGGTGTCGGTTTCGTTCACGGTTTCGGTGCCGTTGTCCCAGCCCGTGGTCCAGGTCCTGGTGGCCTTGGTGGCCGCGGCGGTGGTGATGGCCTGGGTGCGGGTCCGGTCCACGGCCCCTGCGGCGAGGATCTGCAGGTAGTCCACGGACCGGGAGAGCTCCTCGGCCTGGGCGGCGAATTCGGCGGCCTCGGCATAGCCTGCCATGGCCAGCTGGTCCGGGGCGGCAGCGACTGC
>NZ_JBFRDI010000041.1:0-1242 GCF_052113505.1 Pseudarthrobacter sp. TAF60_1 | reverse complement strand
GGCGTTTTCGAAGCGTTCGAGGCCGGTGGTGATTTCTTCGGCCGTGACCACGAGGGCGGGGATGAGGCGGACGACGTTTCCGGCGGGGCCGCAGGTGAGGGTGAGCAGGCCCTCGGCGGTGGTGGCCTGCTGGACCGCTGCTGCCGTGGCGGCGTCGGGGGTGCCTTCTTCGGTGGTGAACTCGATGCCCTGCATTAGCCCCTTGCCCCGGACGTCCCCGATGACGGGGAATCGGGCCTGGATATCGTTGAGTCCGGCCTGGAGCTGCTCGCCGCGGATCCGGGAGTTCTCCACGAGACCTTCGTCGCGGACCACGTCCAGGGTCGCGACGCCGGCGGCGGCAGACACTGCATTCCCGCCGTAGGTTCCGCCCTGGGAACCGGGCCAGCCCTTGGACATCAGTTCGGTCGAGGCCGCGATCGCGGAGATCGGGAAGCCCGAAGCGATACCCTTGGCGGTGATGAGGATGTCGGGGGTCGCGGTGGAGTACTGGTGTCCCCAGAACTTGCCCATCCGGCCCACCCCTGCCTGGACCTCGTCAAAGATCAGCTGGATGCCGTGCCGGTCCGCGCGTTCACGCAGGCCTTCCAGGAACGCCGGCGGGGTGGGCAGGTACCCGCCGTCACCGAGGGCCGGTTCAATCAGGAACGCTGCAGTATCGTTCGGCGCGGTGCGGGTCTGGAACAGGTAGTCCAGTTCCTTCAACGCGAATTCCACCGTGGCGGCCTCGTCCCAGCCGTAGCGGTAGGCGTACGGGAAGACGGACATGTGCACCCCGGACATCAGCGGAGAGAACCCGGCAGAGAACTTCGTTCCGGCAGTGGTCAGCGACGCCGCCGCCACCGTCCGGCCATGGAAACCGCCCTGGAACACGACAATGTTCGGCCGGCCCGTAGCCATCCTCGCCAGACGAATCGCAGCCTCAACGGCCTCCGATCCGGAATTGGCGTAAAACACCGAATCCAGGCCCTCCGGCAACACCTCGCCAAGCTTCTCGGTCAACGCCAGCAACGGCTTATGCATCACCGTGGTGTACTGCGCGTGGATGATCTTCCCCACCTGCTCGCGGGCAGCCTCCACCACCCGCGGATGGCAATGCCCCGTGCTCGTCACACCGATCCCGGTCGTGAAATCCAGATACGACTTGCCATCAGTCGCGTGGATCCAGCTGCCAAGGGCATGATCAACCACCAACGGGGTTGCTTGCTTGAGAAGAGGGCTAAGAGAAGTCATGCCTCCAAT
>NZ_JBFRDI010000040.1:0-1409 GCF_052113505.1 Pseudarthrobacter sp. TAF60_1 | reverse complement strand
TCGCGGGTTTGGGCGATTTCGCGGATGCGGGTCCGGCAGGCGTACCAGCCGAAGACCATCAGCACCGAGGCGATGGCGGTGACGAGCATGGTGAGGGGGGATTCGATGAAGACCATGATCAGGACGCCTGCCAGGAAGAGCAGGGAGAGGTAGCCGGTGTAGGGGGCGCCGAACATCCGGAAGGAGGGGCGTTCCACCCAGCCTTTGTCTGCCCAGCGTTTGAGCTGGATCTGGCACAGGACGATGGTGGCCCAGGTCATGACGATGCCCACGGAGGCGACGTTGAGGACGATCTCGAAGGCYTGKGCKGGTACGAGGTAGTTCAGCGGGACCCCGAGCAGGGAGACCACGGCGGTGATGGCGATGCCGCCGTAGGGGACGCCGGCTTTGTTCATGCGGGAGGCGAATTTGGGGGCTGAGCCGTTGACGGACATGGAGCGGAGGATGCGTCCGGTGGAGTAGAGGCCGGCGTTCAGGGAGGASAGGGCGGCGGTGAGGACGACGAGGTTCATGATGACGTCCACGCCCTGGATGCCGATGGAGCCGAAGAACGTCACGAACGGGCTGACGCCCTTTTCGTAGGACGTGTATGGCAGGAGGAGGGCGAGGAGGATGACGGAGCCGACGTAGAACACGGCGATGCGGAACACCACGGAGTTGATGGCTTTGGGCATGATCTTTTCCGGGTTTTCGGTTTCGCCGGCGGCGGTGCCGACGAGTTCGATGGAGGCGTAGGCGAACAGGACGCCCTGCATGAGGATGATCATGGGGAGCAGGCCGTTGGGGAAGATCCCGCCGTTATCCGAGAGGAGGCTCAGGCCGACCTGCTGGCCGTCCACGGGGGTGCCGAAGATGACGAAGTAGGTGCCGACGACGAGGAAGATGACCAGCGCGGCGACTTTGATCAGTGCGAACCAGAACTCCATTTCGCCGAAGACTTTCACGGAGACCAGGTTCAGGGCGAGGACGACAACCAGGGCGGTCAGTGCCCAGGCCCACTGGGGGACGGCCGCCATCCAGGGGATGTAGTGGCCGAAGAAGTGCATGTAGAGGGCGGCGGCGGTGATATCCACGATGGTGGTGGTGGCCCAGTTGATCCAGTAGAACCAGCCGGAGACGAACGCGGCTTTCTCGCCGAAGAATTCGCGGGCGTAGGAGACGAACGAGCCCGATGAGGGCCGGTGCAGGACCAGTTCGCCCAGGGCCCGCAGGATGAGGAACGCGAAGAACCCGCAGACGGCGTAGGCGATGACCAGGGAGGGTCCGGCGGCGTTGAGGCGGCCGCCGGCGCCGAGGAACAGGCCGGTGCCGATCGCGCCGCCGATGGCGATCATCTGGATCTGCCGCGGTTTGAGGTTCTTGTGATAGCCCTTGTCCTCCGCGTGGAGGGAACTTTCCGAGGCGTGCGC
>NZ_JBFRDI010000039.1:0-1664 GCF_052113505.1 Pseudarthrobacter sp. TAF60_1 | reverse complement strand
GTTGTGTTCGTTTTTGTTTTACTTCAACGGAGAGTTTGATCCTGGCTCAGGATGAACGCTGGCGGCGTGCTTAACACATGCAAGTCGAACGATGATCTCCAGCTTGCTGGGGGGATTAGTGGCGAACGGGTGAGTAACACGTGAGTAACCTGCCCTTGACTCTGGGATAAGCCTGGGAAACTGGGTCTAATACCGGATATGACTCCTCATCGCATGGTGGGGGGTGGAAAGCTTTTTGTGGTTTTGGATGGACTCGCGGCCTATCAGCTTGTTGGTGAGGTAATGGCTTACCAAGGCGACGACGGGTAGCCGGCCTGAGAGGGTGACCGGCCACACTGGGACTGAGACACGGCCCAGACTCCTACGGGAGGCAGCAGTGGGGAATATTGCACAATGGGCGAAAGCCTGATGCAGCGACGCCGCGTGAGGGATGACGGCCTTCGGGTTGTAAACCTCTTTCAGTAGGGAAGAAGCGAAAGTGACGGTACCTGCAGAAGAAGCGCCGGCTAACTACGTGCCAGCAGCCGCGGTAATACGTAGGGCGCAAGCGTTATCCGGAATTATTGGGCGTAAAGAGCTCGTAGGCGGTTTGTCGCGTCTGCCGTGAAAGTCCGGGGCTCAACTCCGGATCTGCGGTGGGTACGGGCAGACTAGAGTGATGTAGGGGAGACTGGAATTCCTGGTGTAGCGGTGAAATGCGCAGATATCAGGAGGAACACCGATGGCGAAGGCAGGTCTCTGGGCATTAACTGACGCTGAGGAGCGAAAGCATGGGGAGCGAACAGGATTAGATACCCTGGTAGTCCATGCCGTAAACGTTGGGCACTAGGTGTGGGGGACATTCCACGTTTTCCGCGCCGTAGCTAACGCATTAAGTGCCCCGCCTGGGGAGTACGGCCGCAAGGCTAAAACTCAAAGGAATTGACGGGGGCCCGCACAAGCGGCGGAGCATGCGGATTAATTCGATGCAACGCGAAGAACCTTACCAAGGCTTGACATGGACTGGAAATACYTGGAAACAGGTGCCCCGCTTGCGGTCGGTTCACAGGTGGTGCATGGTTGTCGTCAGCTCGTGTCGTGAGATGTTGGGTTAAGTCCCGCAACGAGCGCAACCCTCGTTCTATGTTGCCAGCGCGTGATGGCGGGGACTCATAGGAGACTGCCGGGGTCAACTCGGAGGAAGGTGGGGACGACGTCAAATCATCATGCCCCTTATGTCTTGGGCTTCACGCATGCTACAATGGCCGGTACAAAGGGTTGCGATACTGTGAGGTGGAGCTAATCCCAAAAAGCCGGTCTCAGTTCGGATTGGGGTCTGCAACTCGACCCCATGAAGTCGGAGTCGCTAGTAATCGCAGATCAGCAACGCTGCGGTGAATACGTTCCCGGGCCTTGTACACACCGCCCGTCAAGTCACGAAAGTTGGTAACACCCGAAGCCGGTGGCCTAACCCCTTTTGGGGAGGGAGCTGTCGAAGGTGGGACTGGCGATTGGGACTAAGTCGTAACAAGGTAGCCGTACCGGAAGGTGCGGCTGGATCACCTCCTTTCTAAGGAGCACCTACAACCACCCTGCCTCATGTATGTGAGTGTTGTGGGGTTGTCAGGAGTACGCCCGTTGCGCAGACGTTTGTTCTGCGGCGGGTGCTCACGGGTGGAATATCA
>NZ_JBFRDI010000038.1:0-2567 GCF_052113505.1 Pseudarthrobacter sp. TAF60_1 | reverse complement strand
CGCTGCCTTCAACCGCTCCGCATTGATGCCGTTCAGCACCACCGTCGCCCCCGCCTCAGCCAACGCCCGCGCCAGCGCATTACCAATCCCCCGGCTCGACCCCGTCACAAGGGCAACCCGCCCCGTCAGGTCAAAAAGTCCACTCATGCACTGTCCCTTTCATTGCGCTGTCCGCTGTTGCGTCGCTGAGTTGTGAAATGGCCTGCCGTACTACCGCAAGGTCCTGGTCGCCCAAGCCCTGGCGCTTCAGTTCGGCGTAAAGTTCGACGCCGGCAGTCGCCATCGGCACGGCAGAGCCGGCCGCCTGGGCCGACTCGAGCACAAAGGAAAGATCCTTGTGCATGAATTTAGCGGGACCCGTGGGGGTGTAGTCCTTCCGGACCAGCCGCGGCCCCACGCTTTCCAGCACACGGCTGCCGGCCAGGCCGCCGGCCAGAACGTCAAAAAGCGCCGCAGGATCCATGCCCGAACGCTCGGCGAGTTCGGCCGCCTCGGCGAGAGCCGCCGTCGTGGTTCCGACGATCAGTTGGTTGCAGGCCTTGGCCAACGACCCTGAGCCCAGGGGGCCCATGTGCCGGACAGTGGTTCCCATCGCCGCAAGGAAGGGCTCAAGCCGCCGGAAATCTTCGGGCGATCCACCGGCCATAATGGCCAGGGTGCCGTCGGTTGCTCCCTTTGTTCCGCCGCTGACCGGGGCGTCCACCACAACGGCGCGGCCCTGGCTCGCGTGCTGCACCCGGCGGCCGAAGTCCTTCACCTTCGCGGGTGAGACAGAGCTCATGACCACCACCGTGGTGCCAGCAGCCGGCGGCGTTTCGGCCCAGCTTGCCAGGAGCCCTTCCGACGCTTCCTCGATGTAGGACAGGTCCGGCAGCATAAAGGCGATGATCGGCAGGTCCCGCAATGCCGCAATGTCCGGCGCTGCGGACGCGCCCAACGCCACCAGACCGCGCAGTGGCCCGTCGGAACGGTTCCAGGCAGTGATGTCCCATCCGGCGCGCACGAGATTCTGAGCCATGGGCTGCCCCATGAGTCCCAGGCCCACAAAGCCTGCTCTTTTGTTGTCCATCAAAGCCTCGACTCACATCGTTGTGTGGTTAATGTAGGGAAATCTGTCCAATATTCTAGCCTCTATTCAGTATGATGAACACTATGACGACCCAAACGACCGTAGCGATCGCCGTCCCGCTCGAAGCAGAGCTCGTGGACCGCATCCGCGCAGTAGATCCCGCCGTGACCGTTCTCTACGAGCCGGACCTCCTCCCGCCGGAGCGTTTTCCGGCGGACCACTCCGGGGATCCGGACTTCAAACGGACGCCAGCGCAGGACGATCGCTACTGGAGCATGCTCAACAAGGCGCAAATCTTGTACGGCCTGCCTAACGAGAGCCCTGCCGGCCTGGCGCGCATCGCGCGTGAGAACCCGCGGCTGCAGTGGGTCCACGCCATGGCAGCCGGTGCCGGGGGCGCGGTCAAGGC
This sequence comes from Pseudarthrobacter sp. TAF60_1, assembly GCF_052113505.1. Lineage (NCBI taxonomy): Bacteria > Bacillati > Actinomycetota > Actinomycetes > Micrococcales > Micrococcaceae > Pseudarthrobacter > Pseudarthrobacter sp. TAF60_1. The sequence goes on along the minus strand of NZ_JBFRDI010000038.1, from coordinate 1,089 downwards.
CTCGGGACTGGACCAGGAAACCCTCAGCAAGTTCAAGGTGACCACCTCGGCCGGGGTCCACGCCCTGCCGCTCGCAGAGTTCGCCGCACTGGGCATCCTCAACGGCTTCAAGCGCAGCGCCGAGCTGGTCCAGGACCAGGCCGCCAAGGTGTGGCCCGAGCTCCGAACCCCCACCCGGCTGGTCAGCGGATCCACGCTCGTGGTCACGGGCCTGGGTGAGATCGGGCTCGAGACGGCCCGGATTGCGCGAGCCCTCGGCATGAAGGTCAGCGGCACCAAGCGGACGGTGGAACCAATTGAGGGTATCGAGCACGTTGCGGACAACGACGGCCTCGCCGGACTGCTTGCCACTGCCGACGCCGTCGTGAACACCCTGCCCGGCACGCCCTTCACGGAGAATCTGTTCAACCGCGACGTCTTTGCCGCTATGAAGCCGGGAACGGTGTTTGTTAACGTTGGCCGCGGCACAGTGGTGGACGAGAACGCCCTCCTGGAAGCCCTTAATAACGGCCAGGTGTCCTACGCCTGCCTCGATGTCTTTGCCGTTGAACCGCTCCCCCAGGACAGCCCGCTGTGGGAGCACCCCAAGGTCCTGGTGTCACCCCACACCTCCGCGCTCAGTGCGGCAGAAAACCGCCTGATCGCAGAGCGCTTCTGCAGCAACCTTCGCACCTTCCTCGACGGCGGCGACCTCCCCCACTTGGTGGACCCGGTCCACTTCTACTGACAGAACCGTCCCGCTTCGCACCAAACGAGCTTGGCACAGAGCCCCTGCTGGACTCCTGACTTACAGGAACCCGGCAGGGCTCTTCTCGTTGGCAAGGTCCGGCCGCCGAACAGAACTGAGCCGGCCGCCGCCGTGAACACGCAGGCCGCCCGGAACGCCAACAGGTGGCCTCCCCTGCCGGGAGGGCCACCTGTTGTCCGTGCACGGGGCTTGGGCTAGGGCGTGTCTCCTTATTGACGTAGCCAGATCAGGACTGAGTAGAGAGCGACCCCGGACCGATAGGTGATGGCGAGCTTGTCGTACCGGGTGGCGATGCTGCGCCATTGCTTGAAGATGTTGAAGGACTGCTCGACGACGGACCG
>NZ_JBFRDI010000037.1:0-3320 GCF_052113505.1 Pseudarthrobacter sp. TAF60_1 | reverse complement strand
GTAAAAAGGTTGTCCGCATTTTCTGCGAATATGTCCACTCTTGATAACGGCCGCGCAGGCGTGGGAATCCGCTCTGACCAGCCCGTTTACTCGCTTCGCCGTGGCAGGGATCTGCTCGGGCGAACCGGTGCGCCCTGCGCTGAACGGCTGCATAATCGGCGACTTACCAGGCGTTTTGGGCCTTGGGTTTGCATTTTTTGCATCTCGACTGCAAAACTTGCAGTCGACATAGGAGGCTTCTTGGGTGATAAGTTCGGCGGTCTCGCGTTCTTGCCTCTGCCGAATCGGGAGCCGGACCGTGACGGGTTCCTGAGCGAAGTGCTCACCGGGTGGAAGAGATCCCACTTGGCGCAGAACTTCACCCTGCAGACGACCAAGCGCCGGGTCGCCTCTGTGATGCGCCTGGCGGACTTCTCGGGCAAGTATCCCTGGGAATGGGGCCCGGTCGACGCGGACGAGCTGTTCGCTCATCTTCGCGGTGTTGAGAACCTTGCCCTTTCCACCGTCCGGGCCTACCAGACGGACATCAAGCTGTTTTGCGAGTATGCAACCAACCCTGAATACCCGTGGAACGAGAACTGCGGGCGGCTCTTCGGGACAACCTTTTCCCAGGTGATCACCGAGTTCAACAAGGCCCGACACGTCCAGGATGCCGATATGGGTCCGGAAAAGCGTGCCTTCACTCCCGAGGAGCTGCAGGCATTCTTCGACCTGGCCGACCTGGAAGTCGAACGGATTATTAACTCGGGGCGCAAGGGCGCTCTTGCCGCGTGGCGTGACGCTGTCGCCTTCAAGACCGCCTACGGCTGGGGCCTTCGGCGCGACGAGGTTCGTCACCTCAGCCTCGTGGATTTTTCCCGCAATGTTAAGGCCCCGTACTTTGGTGACTACGGCATTCTGCGCGTCCGCTTCGGGAAGCCGCAGAAGGGCTCCCCCAAGAAGCAACGGTCCGTCCTGACCCTTGTGGACTGGGCGGCCGAGGCGGTTGATGACTGGGTCAGACGCGGCCTTCCCCGGTATGGGCAGCCTGTCGGCGACCTCTTCCCGACTGACCGTGGAGGCCTGGTTCCGGAAAAGAACCTCCGGGCTCGGATGCGCGGGTTCCTTGACGAACTCGGCTTCCCGCCGGGGCTCGATCTTCACTCCCTGCGCCGGTCCTACGTCACGCACATGCAGACCGAGCACGGCTATGACACCAAGTTCATCTCAATGCAGGTTGGCCACGAACACACATCGACCACCACGATCTACACCCTGCCCTCCCCCGACTATGCCGCGCGCGAACTCGAACGCGTTCTCAACAACACCCTGCTGGCCAGCAACAGCAGGGTGCTGACCAAACCCAAAACGCCTCCCGGAAAGACACCACGATGAACCGTCAGATCGACTACCAGTTTCGCGTCAAGGAGCTGATGGCACGCGCCGGAATGCGTAACAGCCGTGATCTTGTTGCTCCGCTTCGGGAGCGCGGCATCACGCTCTCCGAGTCGCAGATCTACCGGCTCGTCGGCCAGAACCCGGACCGGATCTCGTTCCAGGTCCTGGCAGCGCTCTGCGACATTTTCAAGGTCGAAGCCAACGAAATCCTCACCTACACCGCAACGGACGCCCGCACGCAGCGCCGTCGCACCGCGGTCGGCGACGGCACGGATGTCCCCCTGCTGGCCGCCTACCGGCCGGTCCGGGCGCGCATTACCCGCCCCCATGAGCAGTGAGTTCAAGCCGCGCGGCCGTCCCCGCTCAAACAGGACGAGCGAGGGCTGCGACCGCTGCGGGAAAACCACCGGAAAAATCCGGGTCCGCTGGCCAGACGGACGCATCTGCGGCATCTGCTTCACGAACGCAACCCACCGATACGGCCGATGCCCGCTCTGCGGCGCCGACAGAATGCTCCCAGGCCGGACCGATACAGGCGAGGACACCTGCCGCGAGTGCGCCGGCATCACGACAAACCTCACCTGTGACAACTGCGGCCGCGAGGCCGAGCGCTTCCGCGGCGGTCACTGCATCACCTGCGTACTCACCACCGATCTGACAGAGCTCCTCAGGCCAAATGACCCGCCCGACCTGCGGCTAAAACGCCTGATTAAGATATTGACCGAATCCACCCGACCCGAGAGCATCTACACCTGGCTGCGCAGCAACGGTGGCCGATCCGCATCGCTGCTCAAACGAATCGGTGACCGAGAGATCGAACTCTCCCACCAGGCTTTCAACGAGCTTCCGAAGACGCCGGCAGTCGAGCACCTCCGGGCAATCCTCACCCACAACCGCATCCTGCCCGCCCAGGAAGACCGCCAGCTGGCCATGTTCGAACAATGGCTCGACGAACGCCTCAACCAACTCTCCACTACACCGGAAATCCACGCACCCATCGAGCGTTTCGCCCGCTGGCACCACCTCAAAAGGCTTCGGACAGAATCGTCCGCGACGAAGAACATGAACTACGCCGTGCGCTCGGCGAAACAGGAGATCACCGAAGCAGGAAAATTCCTCCGCTGGCTCCACGACGAGCACGGCAGGACAGCATCTTCCATCCGCCAGATCCATCTCGACGAATACCTCTCCGAGGGCACCTCGACCCGTCGACATATCAGGAACTTCATCCAATACCTCAAGCGGGAAACGCCAGGGAAGGACATCCAGGTCGCTGCGCGGCTGGCCAAAACGACACCTGTCCTCAGCCAACAGGAACGCCTGGACCTCGTCCGCAAGCTCATCGAGGCCGACAACGTCGCCGTCTCGATCCGCATCGCAGGCCTGATCTTCCTGCTCTATGGCATCCCCATCGGCAGAATCGCCATGCTCACCATCGACGACGTCGAAGTGACCGGCAAGGGCATGTTCCTCAACCTCGGCCGGTACCCAGCGCCCATCCCCGAGCTGCTGGCACCCATGTTCTGGGCCCACATCCAAAACCGCGGCGGCCAGCAGACAGTCAACCGCGACAGCCGCTGGCTCTTCCCGGGCGTCCGCGCAGGATCTCCCCGATCCCCCAACACCCACCTCCTAAAACTTCGCAGGATGGGCATCAACATCCAGGGCATCCGCAACGCCACCCTGCAATGCCTGGTCAAAGAAATCGACGCCACCTCACTCGCCCGCATGCTCGGATACAGCAAGCAGACTCTGTCCCGCCACGCCGGAGCCGCCAGCGCACCCATGGCAAGCTACGTCGTTGGCAAGAACCCCCACTTCGCCCAGGAGCGAGCCGGCAAGACGCCCTGACCGCGGGAGGCTCCGCGACAGAAGCTCCGGACAGAAGCACAGTTCCCCAAGCCAGGGAATACGCCCCAAACCGATAACCCGCTTATCCAGTT
>NZ_JBFRDI010000036.1:0-3362 GCF_052113505.1 Pseudarthrobacter sp. TAF60_1 | reverse complement strand
CAGGCCAGACCCGGCAAATTCAACCAATTCAATACAAAAAATTGGTATCAACAAACTTGGCACACTATTGAGTTCTCAAACAACAGACACACCCGGCACCACCACCAGCACTAAACAACCGTGGATCGCTCCGGAGCAACTTTTCAAAGTTACCCGGTTTCGACAAGCTTTGCAAATCAGCGTTTCTGCGGATTTCCAGCACCAACGAACCGGCCCCACCCGAACCCGGCACACCAAAGTGTGCGCCATTTTCAGGCTTTTGAAGAAGGGGGTTTGTCGCTATTTTCCCGCATCAGCGGCGGCGACTCAGAAAACAATACACGGCTGGAACCCTCACGGCAAATTCATCACGAGCGACCCCACAGGCCCGCAGAAACCCCGAAACTCCGCGGATTTCGCGGCTAAATCCAAGCAAGTGAAGACCCAGGCGGTAGATACGCGATGCTGTTCACTGGATCACACCTTCGTGCCAGTAGCGCTTCTACGGCCTTGGCAACGGCCGTTCACCGCAAACCGGGACCAGTCGCTGGTGAGTGCCCAGGCAGCATCGACCCTCAACGTGAACTTGGCTGTGGAACTCAATGACAACAGTAGGACCCGCAGTGGATGGATGCGGCGTAAGGCTGGTCAGCGAGTGACTACGTGCGCTTTTGCCGGGCGCGCTTCTCGACCAGGTCCCGTTGCATGTAGCCTACGGTGGCGATCGGGCGGCCGAACCTGCTCGCTCCCAGATGCAGGAAGTTGAGCACGAAGCGGACGGGGACCGGCGCTATGGCCGGTTTGAGACTCTCGTCCCTGGCCGGTCCGTGGCCGGGGGTCATTGCTTGGGCTCCATGACGCGAAGCACCGGGTGACCATCGATGTTTTCGAGCGGGAAGTAGACCCGGTGGGTGGCCTGGTCGACAGCGACCGTGTGGGCGTTGTCAGCGAGTTTGCCGGACGCTACTGGCATCAGGGCACGGTTCTGTTCGTCGAAGACACTGACGACGCCCGACTCCGAGGCGACATAGAGGCGGTGCAGGCCCTGATCGAAAGCCAGCACGTCCGGGCCGTCGCCAGTGTCGAACCGTTCGGTGACCTGTTCGGTTTGCAGGTCCAGGACCAGGAGCTTCGCGCTGCCTTCGCAGGCGATGAATGCAAGATTGTTGGCCCCGTCGACGTAGAGGCCGTGGTTGCTGGCGCAGTCCGGGACGGGAATCCTCCCCGTCACCGTGTCCGTGGCCGGGTCGATGATGACGAGTTGGTTGCGGTCCTGGATATTGACCAGGACCGTACCGCTGACCGGGTCGTAGACGCTGCTGCCGGCCTCCCCGCCAATCCCGATCGCGACCTTCGCCGTGTTCGTGGCGAGGTCGATCACCGTTTCGGCGTGGTCATGTTCGTTGGAGACGTAGGCCTTGCCGTGGACCGGGTCGTATGCGATCCCGTCCGGCGTGTTACCTGCAGGCATCCGGCCGGTCACCGTGAGCGTGTCGGTTTTGATGAGGGCGACCTCGTTCGTTCCCGACACTGCGGCCAGGAGAAGGCGCCGGTCGGGCGCGACGGTGACACCGTGCACCGCGGGTATTCCCGGCACGGTCCCCGCTACCGTGCCGTTAGCGAGATCGATCGCGTGGACTGTGCCATCGCCGAGGTGGGCGATATAGAGCCTCTTCGTATCCGCGTCGAGGGCCTGGTAGTCGAGCCTGCTCACCGCCCCGGGCAGGGCGATGTCCTGTACCTGGGTCAAAGGCAGCGCCGACGCCGGGGCCGGCCCCGAGCAGGCACTTAGGTACGCCGGCAACAGTAGGGTCAGCAGCCCTGCGGCGATCAATGCGGTCTTCACCGGTCTGTGTGGCGGTGTCGGTTCCATGGCTGTCTCCGTTCCGGTCAGAGGATGATGACGTTGGCGATGAAGGCGACGAGGCCTCCCACCACCACCGGGAGGGCCCGGCGCCCCAGTTCCCGGTCGATGGAGGCGACGACAGCCGACGGCAGGGCCCCGGCGATCAGGCAACCTGCGTCCCCCACGCTGATGGCGGGCAGGAAGTCCTCGTTTAGGAAGAACACGTTGGCCAGAATCCGCCACGCGATGACGGCCAGCAGCGTTCCCGCCGCGGCGGCGCCAAGAATCCGGCCCGGCCAGCGGGCATAGCGGCAGGCAAGGGCCACCGCCGCGGCCGCGATGATCGCGGAGATCACGATGAGCACGGGCGAAATCATGAGTGTCCTCCTGGAGCCCCGAAAGCGGCCTGCACCGCTTCCGGCCTGATCCGTACCAGCTTAAAGTAGCCGCGGTTACTATTCCCTCGTGAAGAGTGAACCGTTGATACCCGGGGGCGGGCGGGTCCTGTTCACCTACCGGATACCGCGCGTCCCGTCCGGTCCGAGGGTAGCGGTCTGGCGGCGGCTGAAGGCCCCGGGTGTCGTCCAACTTGGTGACGGGCTGGTGGCACTACCGGCCGATGCCCGCACCCGGGAGCATTTCGACTGGATCGCAGACCAGGTCAGAAGGGCCGGCGGCACCGCAAATCTATGGCTGAGCCAGCGATGCTGCCCACGCCGCCGTCACGGGCCTCGCCGCCGCGGAGCTTCCCGGTTGAAACAGCCAGACATCCTTGATCGATGGCGTAGGAACTGTCAGAGGATACCCGTTCAAGCAGGTTCTGCAGGCGGGTCGTGGCACCCTGCCTTGACCACATGGCGGCCGCCGAGGCCATAATCGGGCTGGGCATCAAAGCGGTGCCGCAAAGAAGAGCCGACGGATGGCACCGCCGGAGCAGAGGAGACGTCGAATGACCAAGTACTTGATCTCGTTCCCCAGTGAGGCCATGGTGCTGCCTGCGGAGGACTTGGAGGCGGTGGCTGAAGCCGCGCATGCCGTCATCGAAGACGCTAAGGCAGCGGGCGTGTACGTCTTCGGCGGCGGGATCGATGAGGGCGTAGACCCTGTACTGGTGGCCGGTGATGGAACCGTCACTGAGGGCACATATCCAGGCCACAAGGTTCCTAACGGCGGCTACACCGTTCTCGAGCTGCCCTCGCGGGAGGCGGCACTCGAGTGGGCCGCGAAAATCGCTGTCGCCTGCCGCTGCTCCCAAGAGGTCCGGCAGTTCCAGTACGACCCGGCCAGCTGACTAAAGCAAAACGTCAGGCCACAATCAGATGTGCGCCGAAGCCCATGATGAGTTGACCCGAATCAGTGCATTGGGCGGGTGCCGTGTGCCGGCGGGTGGGTGGTTATTGAAGGGGTGGTTAAAGTGGGAGAGCCTCCAAACGGTGTTTGGAGGCTCTCAACCATTTAATGATGTTCCGGCGGTGACCTACTCTCCCACACCCTCCCGGGTGCAGTACCATCGGCGCTGTGGGTCTTAGCTTCCGGG
>NZ_JBFRDI010000035.1:0-4480 GCF_052113505.1 Pseudarthrobacter sp. TAF60_1 | reverse complement strand
AAGTGCGCTTCCAGAGCTTGGGCGCCGGCGGGGTCGAGGTTGAGGGTTTCGTCGACCATGGTCCGGGCGTGCTGCCATGACAGGGTTCCTGTCTGGAGGGCGGCCAGGGTCAGGGGCAGGGCGGTGGTGAGCCGGCGGGAGGTGGAGAGGAATGTTGCGGCGTTCGGTTCGCTGACGGTCAGGATGCAGGCGAGCTCGGTGATGGCGGCCATTTCGTGGGCCGTGTTCTCCTGCGGGGACGCGTCGGGCGGGGTCAGCGCCGTTGTGGCGTCCGTGTATTCCGCGGCGGTGAGGACTTTGAACGCGGCGGTGCTTGCTTCGAGCCGGGAGATCGCGGCGAGGCGGTCCAGGGAGCCGTCGACACCGTGGCGCAGCGGATCCGGCCCGGCAGGTTCCTCACGCTGCCGGCGGCGAAGTTCGGCCAGCACGGCAACGGCAGCCACTACGGCCTCAAACGCCGCATCCGCCGACCCAGGGGTTGCTGACACCGCGGCAGCCGGGCCGGCATCCGCCGACACCGCCCCTGCTGACCGCTCCTGCGCCGCTGTGCTTTCCATACCTCCATCATGTCGAGGGGGTACGACAATTAGACCGGCAGAGTGGCCGTCCTCAAGAAGAATGTCGAGAAAGTTCTGGGCGGGCGCAGTAACCGCTCAGGCGGACCCTGCCCCGGCCTGGACTCTCTCGAATAAACCGCCCCGCTTACACCCGGCCCAGAGCGTCGATGTCCTCCAGGAAGTCCTGGTGGACCTCTGCGCTGACCGTGGTCCGCGTCTCGCCGATGGCGTTCAGGTAATCCTCCGTGGAGGGCCCCTTCCTAACCGCCTCCCGAACTGAAACGCTGCCGCCCGAAGCCGCGCCGCCGTCGTCGTACACTGCCTTTTCCAGTGCACGCTGGGAGGCGCTGCGGGCGGCATACTCAATGTCCGCGGGCGAGAACCCTTCGGTGCGCTCCACCAGGAGTTCCACATCGACGTCGTCCACCACGGCGGCCGGGATGAAGCGCTGCCACATGGCTTCGCGGGCCTGGCGGTCGGGGAGGCCGATGGGGATGACGTAGTCGAACCGGCCGTGGCGCAGGAACGCGGTGTCCAACGCCCGGATGAAGTTGGTGGCGCAGACAAGCAGGCGGCCGGGCTGTTCACGGAAGGCCGGGATGATTTTCAGCAGCTCGTTCGTGACGCCCTGCAGCGGCGACGGCGGTTCGCCCGACCGCTGGGAGGCGATCTCCTCCACTTCGTCGATAAACACCACGCAGTGCTCCAGCTCGGCGATCTCCAGGAACGTCTCGCGCAGCGCGCCGGCAAGCCCCTTGGGATCGGAGGCAAGGCGTGACGGGAAAACCTCCACAAACGGCCACTCCAGCCGGGACGCGATCGCCTTCGCAAAGGTGGTTTTGCCGGTCCCCGGAGGACCAAACAACACCACGGCGCGCGGCGGCACCACACCGTATTCGTCCGCGAGATCGGCCTCAGCCAGCGGCAGGACCAGGCGCCGTTCCAGAAGCTCCTTCTCCTTCCGCATGCCGGCCACGTTTTCCCACAGGTCCCGCGCCAGGATCCGGCCGCCCAGCTGGCCCAGCGCACCGAGCTCCTGCCGCTGAACGGGAATGGTCCGCTCGAAATACCGCAGGTTCTTCTTCAGCGCGAAACCGCGGCTGAGGAACGCCTCCACCCGGGTTTCGGCCTCGGGCATCAGCGCAGAAAGCTTGTTCAGGCCGTGCGGGGCCATGCGGTTTTCGACGGCGGCGAGCAGCGACGTGCCGATGCCCCGGCCGCGGTATTCGGGCAGCGTGGCCAGGAAAACAATCCACCCCTGATCGTGGGCGGCGCGTCCGACAGCGGCGCCCACCACCATGTCACCCTGCACCGCCACCACGGCATGGTCCTTTTCGCAGGAAGCCAGGACCTCGGACAGGGCATAAACGGGCTCCACGTTGGAGGCCTTGAGGGTCTCCCACAGGTGCAGGATCCCGTCCAGGTCCGCTGAGTGGAAATCCCTGATCCGCCAGTTGGTCATGCCGTGTCTCCCGGGTGGTTCGTCGTTGAACTGCAGGTCGTAAGGTGCACAGTGCAGCGCCGTGGGGCGCTCTGCTGAGCATAAGCGATCTGCCCGCGACGAAGGGTTGCGGGAGCGTTGCGTTACGCCGCTGGTTCCGGGCTACAGCTTTGCGGCGTCCTCGCCCTTGGAACCCTTCCACAGATGGTGGGTCCGGTGGCTTCCGTCCGAATGCACCACCAGGACCGGGCAGGCAGCATGTGAAACGCAGGCTGAACTCACCGACCCCAGATGCATGCCCATGATTCCTCCCTGCCCGCGGCGGCCGACCACCAGCAGGGCCGCGTCCGCTCCGGCCTCGACGAGTTTGGCCGGCGCGGGACCACGGACCAGCTCCTGGCTGAGGTTCGCAGGCGCATCCGGGCCGAACGCCTTGCCGAGCGCCTCGGCCAGTGTCTTCGCTGCGGCCGCCTCGAAGGCGTCAGAGTCGGGCGGAACATATCCGGCGTAGATCTGGGGGAAGTTCCAGCAAGCCACCGCGTGAATCCGGGCGTCGAGGGCGGGTGCCAGCCGTGCCGCGAGACGCAGCGCCTGCACTGAGGAATCCGAGCCGTCCACACCCACAACAATCTTTGCTTCTGTATTGTCCATCGAGGCACTCCTTCAAGAGCCTAGATACTTCTCTAAAAATGGCAGCGAACGACGGCGGCAATCCGGTTTCGAGCGAACGGAACCGGATTGCCGCCGTCGTAGTCTCGCTGGGTCAGACCTTGACGGGAACCGGATGGACCTCATCCGCGGGGTGCCCGGCACGCTCATGGATACGCCGTACAGCATCCGCCGACGGGGCCTCCGACAAGCAGTAAACCAAGCCCGACTCCGGATCGGCCCAAGCAGATTTGAAGTCAACCTTCTCGTCACTTTGGATCGCGAGATCGGCGTTGTGCGCTTCCATAAGGGCTTCCTGAGTGATTCCAACCATGTTCCGATGAACATCCATGAATTCCGGCATGGTGCCAATGCTCCTTAACTAGGTTTCGCCGTTGAAACAGCAGGATGAGCCTGACGCTAGACCCGGGCATCAGGCCCGTCAAGAGGCGGACGGAGGCATGTGCAAAAGGGAGTTTGCTGGCCGTTTCGGCGGCTAGATCCCCAGCGTGGCCAGGGTGCTCCGCAGCGTGTCGGCGGAGTGCTGAAGGGCGGCGAGTTCGCCGTCATCCATCGGCGTGGAAAGGATACGGTGCACCCCGCCGCGGCCCACGACGCTGGGGAGGGACAATGCCACCCCGGTGATTCCGTAGGGGCCATCGAGCACGGTGGAAACAGGAAGCACAGCGTTCTCGTCCCGGAGGAGGGCCTCCACGATCCGCGCCCCGGACAAGCCGATGGCATAGTTGGTTGCCCCCTTGCCGGCGATGACCTTGTACGCCGCCTGTGTCACTTCACGGGCGGTCTCGTCGAGGTAGTCGGGGGTGAAGACCCGCTGGCCGTCTTCTTCCCAGTCGCGGATGGGGACCGGCCCGATCGTGGCGCCCGACCACACCGGAAACTCGGTATCGCCGTGCTCGCCCACCATGCTGGCGTGGACACTGGCCACGGCGACACCGGCGCGCCGGGCCAGCAGCCACCGCAGCCGCGACGTATCCAGCACGGTGCCGGAGGAAAAGACGCGTTCCGATGGCAGACCGGAAATCTTCTGGGCCGCTACCGTCAGGACATCGCAGGGGTTGGTGACCAGGACATAGACGGCGTCCGGGGCGTGCTGAAGCAGCTGCGGCATGAGCTGTTCGAGAATGCGGACGTTCGTCCCGGCAAGGTCCAGCCGCGTCTGGCCAGGGGCCTGCTTCGCGCCCGCAGTGATAACTACGACGTCGGCGCCTTCAGTCACGGCGATGTCGCCGCCTCCCGTGACTGTTGCCGCCACCGCGGCGAACTGGGTGCCGTGCGCGAGGTCCAGGACCTCCGCCTCCGCTTTAAGGGCGTTGACGTCAAACAGTGCGACGTTGCCGGCGGAGCCCCGGATCAGGGCCGCATAGGCCAGTGAGGTGCCCACGCTTCCGGCTCCCACAATGGCAAGTTTGGATCCTGGCATGAGCTACCTCTTCCCCGGTTCCCGGAGCTGCGGGAGCTCCGGGAACCGCGCTGATGGTTGTCCGCAATTGCCTCATGCTATCGATTCGTGAGTGGCGGCACACCAGGGGCCGCACACCAAGGGCGGCACCCAGGTTCTGTGACTACGGAACCCAGGTGCCGCCGTCGGGCGTTACTGTGCCTACCTCTTGAAGGTCTCTGCGGGTGGGTTGGCGATGACGGGGGCGGTGCCGGTGAAGCCTTCGCGGGTTTGGGCGATTTCGCGGATGCGGGTCCGGCAGGCGTACCAGCCGAAGACCATCAGCACCGAGGCGATGGCGGTGACGAGCATGGTGAGGGGGGATTCGATGAAGACCATGATCAGGACGCCTGCCAGGAAGAGCAGGGAGAG
>NZ_JBFRDI010000034.1:0-5525 GCF_052113505.1 Pseudarthrobacter sp. TAF60_1 | reverse complement strand
TTCCCCTCCGCAGGGACCCGGACACAACACACGAGTTCGGCTTTGCCGATATCCAGGGCAGCGACCCTGCCAATAATCTGTTCCTCATCCTCGATTGCCGCCAGCATGATCGTGTTCATCTCCTCACGAAAAACACCCGCTCTGATTGCGTAGGCGGCCGCCCGCGGGGATCACCGGGAAAAATCGGAATCTAGTCCTCGTTCTTGGCAAAAGAAACAGTGAAGGGCCCACGGCGTGATCCCCGGCACCCGGCTTAACGACGGCCTGAAAGAACCATAGTGACTACGGCGTCGGCAGGCGACCACAGGCACATTTTCAGCCCGGAACGGGCGCCCCGCAAGGGGCATACAAGCTTAATGGCCTTATAAAGCCGAAACGCTCCCTCACTTTCCTCAAGAAAGTGAGAGAGCGTACCGTTCGAACGCCCATTAAGTGAGAGAGCGTCCGGGGCGGGAAGGGGGCTGGGTGGGGGGAGTGCGGGCGGCGTACCGAGTGGCTTAGGCGAGGACTGCCAGTTTGTTGTTCATGCGGCCGAACAGTGCGCGGTCCACGGAGATGCGGCCGGCGCCGGTGAGGGCAAGTGCCAGGGCGGCAGCACCCAGGAGCAGTACGAGTTCGAACCCGCCCTTGTCAGCGTAAACGCCGGCGCCGGCGTGTACCAGGACGATCGCGCCGATCATGTCCAGGGCAAGCATCGCGGCGACCACGCGGGTGAGCACGCCCAGGATGAGCGCGATGCCGCCGGCCAGTTCGAGGCCTGCGACCAGGGGTGCGGCCACGTTGGCTGCGGGCACGCCCATCTGGGTGAAGGCGGCTTGGGTGCCCGCGATGGTCCACTCGTTGAACTTCTGCCAGCCGTGGGCGGCAAAGAGGAAGCCAAGGGCGACGCGCAGGATGGTCAGGGCGGTGGTGGTGAGGCGTGACTGGTTCATGGTTCGAGTGTCCCGCAGTATTGGTTGAAGTGTCAACTAATGTAGCGCTTTTGTGGTCTTTGTCATGACTCGGTACGTCATGGAGGCCCGGCATCCACGGCTGGGCCGCCACTAAGCTGGCACTGTGCCGAACCCATCCTCCGCTGTTGCCGTGGTGCGCCCCGCCAGTCCCGCCCGGGACATCCTGCGGCTGGCGGTCCCCGCGTTTGGCGCGCTGATTGCCGAGCCGCTCTTCCTGCTCGCGGATTCGGCCATCGTGGGACATTTGGGTGTCGCCCAGCTGGCTGGCGTGGGGCTAGCCTCCGCAGTGCTGCATACCGCCGTCGGCCTGATGATTTTCCTCGCCTACTCCACTACCCCTGCGGTCGCCCGGGCTATGGGCCGCGGTCAGTTGGGCAAGGCCCTCGCCGCAGGGCGCGACGGCGTCTGGCTGGCTCTCCTGCTGGGCTTCGTCCTGGCAGTGGCAGGGTTTTGGACCGCGGAACCCCTGGTCACGCTGATGGGGGCGGAAGGCGACGTCCGGGCTTTTGCCGTGGACTATCTGCGCTGGTCGATGCCGGGCTTGGTGGCCATGTTGCTGATCTTCGCCGGAACGGGAGTCCTCCGTGGACTTCAGGACACCAGGACGCCGCTGGTGGTGGCCACAGCCGGGTTCGCCCTCAACATCCTGCTTAATCTGTGGCTGGTCTATGGCCTCGGCTGGTCCGTAGCCGGCTCGGCGATCGGGACAAGTGTGGCGCAGTGGGTCATGGCTGCCGTCTATCTGGTGATGGTCAACCGGAATGCGGTTAGGCACGGCGTCAGCCTGATGCCGGACTGGAGCGGCATCAGGGCAATGACCCGCGTCGGTTCCTGGCTGATGCTCCGCACAGTGAGCCTGCGCGTCGCCATCCTGGCCACGGTCTTTGTGGTCACGGGCCAAGGTGCGGTGAACCTCGCGGCCCACCAGCTGGCCATGACCATTTTCACGTTTCTCGCATTTGCCCTCGATGCCCTCGCGATCGCTGCGCAGGCCCTGATCGGCAAGGAACTGGGTGCGTCAAACCCGGCCACCGCACGGCTACTGACACGGACAATGATTCGTTGGGGTACCGGGTTCGGCGTCATCACCGGCGTGCTGCTGGCCGTCGCTGCGCCATGGGCCGGGGCGTTGTTCACCTCGGACCCCGGCGTCCACTCTGCCCTGATGTACGCCCTCTGGATCCTTGCGGCCGGCCAACCCGTCGCCGGCTACGTTTTTGTCCTGGACGGGGTGCTGATCGGAGCCGGCGATGCCAGGTACCTGGCGCTGGCCGGGGTGGTGAACCTTGCCGTCTACGCCCCGCTGCTGGTAGCCGTGGCCGTCGCCGGCGGACCGGCGCCGGCGGGGCTCGCGTGGTTGTGGGCGGCTTTTGCCCTGGGCTACATGGCGGCCCGCGCCGTGACCCTGGGCCTCCGCGCCCGGTCGGACCGCTGGATGGTGCTGGGTTCGCCATAGGACCCGCTCCCACTAAACTGGACCGGTGAACCAATCACTGACCCCCGCAGACACAGCCGCAGACACCGCCCAGCAGGCTGACCTGTGGAAGCCGGTACTGCTCCGTGCTCTGGCCGCACTCGCCTTCGGCGCCCTGACAATTTTTTGGCCTTCGCCGTCAATCCAGGTCATGGGCTGGGCAGGCGGGCTATATCTGCTGGGCACCGGCCTGCTGCTGCTCTGGGGAATCCCGAAGACGGGTTACACGCGGAACCGGATGCCCGGCAAAATCCTCTCCGCAGCCGGGGCCGTCCTGACAGGTGCCGGTGCTGCGCTGGTACTGCTGTACGGGGACAGGGTCTTTGGCGTGGTCGCGGCCCTCGGCCTCGGACTGGCCGGAGCGGTGGAGCTCTATTGCGGAGTCCGGTACCGCGCGCGCCACGTGCTAGCCCGCGACTGGATCGCCTCCGGCATTGTCGGCCTCGGCACTGCGGTGTGTCTTCCCTTCTTCATCAGCCTGGGAGCCCATGCCCTGCTGGGTGTAGCCGGCGGCGGGGCCATCATCTCCGGCGTCTTGTGGGTCCTGTCCGGGCTGACCCTGAGGCACGATGCCCGGGGCGGCTCCCGGAAGCCGTAAACTAGAAGCAGACCGTTCTACCCGGCGTAGAAAATCTGCCGGGCCGGGACAATTCACAACATTTGATATCAGCAGGTCGATCCGGCCTGGCTGTAGGAGGAAATATCGTGGCAGACCAGCAACCAGGCAAACCGCGCAAGCTGCGGACCTCGGTGAAGGGGCCGCTGATGTTTTCCGCGTTCTGGGCCGTCCTCGCCTTCGTGTCCGTGTTGATCTTCGCTTCCGGCGGAAGCGCAAAGGCCCCGCGGTTCGATCTTGCCTTCACGGGCGCCGGCATCGCTTTCATTGTCACGCTGGTGATAGCCGCCATGCTCTCCATGAGCTATAAGGAAAACGCCGAACACCTGGGCAAGGGCTCCGGGATCAACCTCAGCTCGGACAAGAAGACCTCGCACGGATTCGGTGGGAGCAGCCAGGACCACACGGGCGGCTCTTCGGAAACCCCCGACGCCGACGGCCCGGGTACCAGCCGCTCCTAGCTTCCTAAAACCGCGCCCGCCGGCCCGCGGCCCGCTGTCGCCTGCCGCGCCCGGTAAGCCGCGACGTGCGCCCGGTTGGCGCAGTTCCCGGTGTCGCAGTACCTTTTGGACCGGTTTCGGCTCAGGTCCAGCACCACGGCGTCGCAGTCGTCCGCCGCGCAGACCAGCAGGCGGTCCATCTCCTTGCTTCGGATGACGTCCACCAGGGCCATGGCGGCCTCCGTGCCCATCCTGTCTGCGAGCGGTGCCTCCCCGGTGGTGGCGTGCAGATGCCAGTCCCACCCGTCGTGCTTCATCAGCTGGGGGAGTGCATTGGCCTCGCGCAGCAGCCGGTTGACGCCAGCCACCGCCGTGTCCTCGTCCGCCGTCCAGAGCGTGGTCAGCCGACCACGCAGTTCATGCACGCTCGCCACTTCCGCGTCGTCGCGGACGCGGGAGCCGCTGAACCGCTCCGCGTCAATGAAGTGGTCAAGGTCGGCCACGGTAGCCAAGGATTCACGTCCGTTCGTCGCCGTGTTGATGAGGTTGACCACCGTGCGCAGGGCAACTTCGGTGTCAGGGGCAAATACCATCTTGACTCCTTACCGATGCCGGGCGTAATGTCAGGACCATAACCCCACTTTACTCCTGACAGGAGGCGCCGGTGTCCGCCGCCCTCAACCCCGCAGCCGCGCGGGGATTCCTCGGCTCCGGCTTGGGGATCGCGCTCTTCTCTTCCGCTGTCTTCGGACTCTCCGGCTCCTTTGCCAAAGCGCTACTGGAGTCCGGGTGGTCACCCGGCGCCGCCGTGACCGCGCGACTGACCGGTGCCGCCTTGATCCTGGTACTTCCCGCGGTCCTGGCTTTGCAGGGACGGTGGCACCAGCTCAGGGACAACTGGGTCACCATCGGCCTTTTCGGCCTTATCGGGGTGGCCGCGTGCCAACTCTTCTATTTCAACGCCGTGGCACGCCTCTCCGTGGGGGTGGCGCTGCTGCTTGAGTACCTTGCCCCGGTGCTCATTGTGCTGTGGCTCTGGGCAGCCAGCCGCAAACGCCCGCGGGTCTGGACTGTCGGCGGAACCGTGCTGTCCCTCGCAGGCCTGGTGCTGGTGCTGGACCTTACCGGCGCAGTCAAAATTGACGTCGTCGGGGTTCTCTGGGGGCTGGCCGCTGCGGTGTGCCTGGCCATCTATTTCTTCATCACGGCGAAGGAGAACGATTCCCTGCCGCCGATCGTGCTGGCCTCAGGCGGCCTCCTGGTGGGAGCGGCAGTGATGTGGCTGGCCGCTGCCACGGGACTGCTTCCCATGGCCTTCAGCACTGCGGACACCCGGCTGGGCCCCTGGATTGCGCCATGGTGGGTTCCCTTGTCGGGGCTGATAATATTGGCCACTGTCCTGGCCTACGTTTCCGGCATCATGGCTGCCCGCGCGCTCGGCTCCAAGGTGGCGTCTTTCGTCTCGCTGACGGAGGTGCTGTTCGCCGTGATCTGGGCGTGGCTGCTTCTGGGTGAGCTGCCCGGTGCGATTCAGCTTGTGGGCGGTGTGTTTATTGTCGCCGGCGTGGTCCTGGTGCGGCTGGATGAGCTGCGCGCCGGTGCCGCGGTTCCCCCCGGCATGGCGGCGCCCTTGGATCACGCGAACGACGTCGAGCCTGTCCCCTGAGTGGCGCGCTAACTGAGTGCCGCAGCCATAGGGGAGCCCCGATTAACCAGGAGGGCCCGGACGGTGTGTCCGGGCCCTCGGTCAAGCAAGAGCGGGCTTAGCGTGAAGCCTGGTCCTGCTCGTTGGCGTTCCTGGTGGCCTTCTGGCCGGCATCCTTGAGCGCCTGGATGACCTGGTTCAAAGCACTGGTGTGCGTGCCGGACCATTCGCTGCGGAAGGTCTTCGCGTCCGGGCCTTCCCAGACGGTGCTGTCCAGCAGGCGGGTGAGGTTGCTCCGCTGCTGCTCGATCTCCGAAGCACCGGCCTGCAGCTTCGTGCCAAGAGTCCTGAGCTGCTCTACATCTGCGCCCCAAATAGCCATCAGTTTCTCCTCATA
>NZ_JBFRDI010000033.1:0-6111 GCF_052113505.1 Pseudarthrobacter sp. TAF60_1 | reverse complement strand
TCACTTACAGGCTCACCGACACCAAAGAGAGACCGGGGTCGACCGGAACACACTCTCCAGTCTGCTCCGGCAACCCAAACCCCGCAACGATCACCGCTGCACCACATTTTCGGCCCCCACGGCAGAGCGAAGCGCCCCTGAGAAACTCAYTTAATGTSGSTTTTCSWCSGACGCTCTCTCACTTTCTTCAGGAGAGTGATAGAGCATTCCGGTTTTTCATGCATTAAGTGAGAGAGCGTCGCGGGGCGGTCAGCGGGCCTGGGTGCCGGCGCCGGGGTTGCCGCTCCCGGCGCCGGGTGCGTTGCCGCCCAGCCGCGCGGTGACCTTACTCGCTGCTGCCACGCAGGATTGGCCGAGGTTCTGCAGCCGCTCCTGGGAGACGCGGAACCGTGGGGCCGGAATGAGGACAGCAGCTACAACGTCGCCACGGTGGTCGTAGACGGGTGCGGCAACGCCAACTTCATCCAGCGAACTCTCGCCGTAGTTGACGGCCCACCCCCGGCGGAAGTCTTCTTTGAGACGGACCAGGTAGCCGTCGAGGCTGGTCTCATCCACCGCCGCGTACGTGATGGCTCCGCTGCGTATGAGTGAGCGCACGCGTTCCTCGGGTTCCGTTGCGAGGAACACCTGGACGGAGGCGCTCAACGCGTCGTTGTAACGCGCGCCCAGCGGGGTGGTGTGTTTGATCTGGTGGCGGCTCGCGATCTGCTCCACGCAGATGGACTGATTGCCCTCCCACATCATCAGGGCACTCGTTTCGCCGGTCAGTTCGGTCAGCTCGCGGAGGACCGGATAGGCGACGCGGCGCTCCTCCAGCTCGGCCAGCAGCGGCCCCGCGACGGCGATCAGGCCCAATCCGAGGCGGAAACGGCGAGTGTCCTCGTCCCGCTCCACGAGGTGTTCCTGTTCAAAAGTTGCCAGGATTCGGGACACCGTGCTCTTATGCAGGCCCACCCTGTTCGCAATTTCCGTGACGCCCAGCAGTGGTTCGTCGGCGGTGAAGGAACGAAGGACGGCGATGGCGTTCACAATGACTGAGGCGCCCTTGGTGTCAGCCTTGCCGTTCGAGTCGACGCCGTTGGTGTCAGTGCCGTTGGTTTCGCGGGAATCTTTGGTCATGGTGCTCACTATCATTGCGCATAGTCAGCGGAAAGCGGCGGCCTGGCAGGCTCGGTGAGTTCGCAGTTCAGCTCGCGGGCCAGGTCCGCGGCCAGGTCTTCCACAACCTGCCGGTACAGAAGTTCGCCCTTGACGGCACTGGACCCGGCGGCCGAGGAGAGGCAGCCTGTGGCCGGCGTGCGTTCAGGAACCACGGGGAGCCTGTCGAAGCGCGGCAGGACTGCGGCAGGACCATCGACCAGGCGGTCCATGCCAACCCGGGCGGTCTCGAGGTGAAGCATCAGTGAGGTCTCCAGCACGCCGCCGTGCTCGATCTCCCAGCCCGGGAAACCGTCCGGGTAGACCTCCTCCAACGTGTGCTGGCTGACGAAGTCCCAGTAGGACAGCAGCAGCACGCTCTGCTCGGCTCCCGGCTTGATCCCCAGGTCCTCCAGGGCCAGGTCGATTCCCTCGTAGAGGAACTGGTAGTTCTCGAAGTGTCCGTTGACAAAGACCACGTGCCGGACGCCGTGGTCGAGGAAGGACTTGACCAGGTTGCGGGCCACTCCTATCAGCGTTGCCCCGTCCAGGCTGGTGGTCCCGGGCAGGTGGTTGCCGCCCCCGGATTTCTGCTGCGACTTGTACCCGTAGGCGATCGGCTGGGCAACGAGTGCCCCGAGACGCCTTGCGACGCCCTCGGCAAACCGCGACGACAGGAGGGTGTCAGTGCCCAGCGGCAGGTGCGGCCCGTGCTGCTCCAGGGACCCGACCGGTATCAGGACGATCGCTTCCCCGGAGGACAGGACTTCGCGGTAGGCGAAGGCGTCCAGGTCTTCCAGAAATACTGAGTTGTCCATGCTGGTGGTGCTCCTTGTGGGGTGGTGCGGAGTTGGGTGGTGCGGAAAGCGGCGCCGCGTCGGCCACGGCGCCGCTTTCCTGACCGGCTATTTGGTGCTGTTAGGCGCCGATGATGTTGTATTCGGGGCCGAAGGGGAACTTGGTGATGTTCTCTGCCCCGTCTTCGCCCACCACGAGGATGTCATGCTCGCGGTAGCCGCCGGCACCCGGCTGGCCGTCCAGGACGGTGATCATCGGTTCCATGGAAACAACCATGCCCGGCTCCAGGACCGTGTCGATGTCCTCGCGGAGTTCCAGCCCGGCTTCGCGGCCGTAGTAGTGGCTGAGGACGCCGAAGGAGTGACCGTAGCCGAACGTGCGGTTGGCCAGGAGGCCGTAGCCGACGTAGATCTCGTTGAGCTCGGCGGCGATGTCCTTGCAGACGGCGCCGGGCTTGATGAGCTCCAGGCCGCGCTTGTGGACCTCAACGTTGATGTTCCACAGTTCCAGCGAGCGGGCATCCGGTTCGCCGTAGAACAGGGTGCGCTCCAGGGCCGTGTAGTAGCCCGAGGTCATGGGGAAGCAGTTCAGGGACAGGATGTCGTGTTCCTGGATCTTGCGGGTGGTGGCCCAGTTGTGGGCTCCGTCGGTGTTGATGCCGGACTGGAACCAGACCCAGGTGTCGCGGATTTCGGAGTCCGGGAAGGTGCGGGCGATCTCGTGCACCATGGCCTCGGTGCCGATCAGGGCAACCTCGTACTCGGTGATGCCGGCCGTGATGGCGTTGCGGATGGCTTCGCCGCCGAGGTCGCCGATCCGGGCGCCGTGCTTGATGACCTCGATTTCCTCGGCGGACTTGATCATGCGCTGACGCATGGCGGCCTGGGCCACGTCCACCAGGGTGGCGCCGGCGAAGGCGGCCTGGATCTTGTTGCGGTTGTCCAGCGGCAGCGAGTCATCCTCGACGCCGAGGCGGCGCGGATTGATGCCGCGGGTGCGCAGGACTTCCTGGATGGCGAAGATGTAGTTGTCCCGGCGCCAGTCCGTGTAGATGATGTTGTCGCCGAAGCTGCGGCGCCAAGGCATACCGGCGTCGATATTCGCGGTAACGGTGACGTTGTCATCCTTGGTGACCACCATGGCGTAGGAGCGGCCGAAGGTGGTGAACAGGAAGTCGGAGTAGTACTTGATGGAGTGGTAGCTGGTGAGGATGACGGCGTCGAGGTCCTTCTCGGCCATGATGCGGCGCAGACCGGACAGGCGGCGCTCGAACTCGGTATCGGAGAAGGTCAGGCTGACTTTCTTGCCGTTCTTCAGGACCTTGGTGCGCTCCAGTTCGGCGATGGACGAGGCGTTTTCGGTGGTGATGGTCATGGTGGTGGTGCCTTTCTGTGGTGCAGTTACGTGAGATGGAAGAAGAAGTCTGTTATTCGTGGCGCAACGGTTCGTTGCAGGTTTCCCTGGAGAGCGCGACGGCGATCAG
This sequence comes from Pseudarthrobacter sp. TAF60_1, assembly GCF_052113505.1. Taxonomy (NCBI): domain Bacteria; kingdom Bacillati; phylum Actinomycetota; class Actinomycetes; order Micrococcales; family Micrococcaceae; genus Pseudarthrobacter; species Pseudarthrobacter sp. TAF60_1. Next base: position 2,693 of record NZ_JBFRDI010000033.1, on the reverse strand, counting down.
TGAAACGACCGCCGCGCCCACGAGGTACCAGGCAGGGGCCAGCTCATTGGCGGTAGCAGCGATCAGGAGGGTTGCCATGAACGGGGCGGTGCCGCCGAAAAGGGCGTTGGAGAGGTTGAAGCTGACCGCGAAGCCGCTGTAGCGGACCCGGGTGGGGAACATCTCCGCCAGGAAGCTGGGAAGCGTTCCGTCATTGAGGGTGAGCATGGCGCCAAGCAGGATTTGGACGAGGACGATGACAAGGAAGTTGCCGGTTCCCAGCAGTGCAAAGGCGGGCACGGTCAGCACAATGAAGGTAACGGACGCGCTGATTAGTACTTTCTTGCGTCCGTAGCGGTCCGAGAGCATCCCGGTCAGGAAGATGAACCCGATGTACGTCAGCAGCGCGATGGTCGTGGCGAGGAACGATTCGGTTGCGCCGAGACCAAGCTCCGAGGACAAATACGTGGGCATGTAGCTGAGGATCACGTAGAACCCGACGGCGTTCAGCAGCACGGCTCCGACGGCCTGCAGCAGTTGCCGCCAGTGGTTCCGGAAGAGGCTGGACACGGGCGCCTTGACCGCATGGTCTTCCTTTGCGAGCTCGCGGAACACCGGGGTGTCCTCGAGCTTGGTCCGGATGTAGCGGCCGATCAGTCCCATCGGCGCAGCAAGCAGGAATGGCAGGCGCCAGCCCCAGCTGTGCATGGCATCCGAGGTGAGCAGGACTGTCAGCAGGCCCGCCAGCAGGGAACCGAGGAGCAGGCCGGCCGCCGTGCTGGCCGGGACAACCGCCGCGTACAGGCCGCGCTTGTTGGCGGGGGCGTACTCGACGAGGAAGGCGGAGGCTCCGGCGTACTCCCCGGAGGCGGAGAAGCCTTGGATTACCCGGACGATCAGCAGCAGGACGGGCGCCCAGATGCCGATCGTGTCATAACCCGGGATGAGTGCGATGCAGAAAGTTGCCCCGGACATGATGAGGATGGACAGCGAAAGTGCCGTCCGCCGGCCCACCTTGTCACCGATGTGGCCCCAGACGAACCCGCCAAGCGGGCGGACCAGGAACGAGATGGCGAACAGGGCGAAGGTTAGTAGGAGTCCGGTCTGGGGGTTGGATTCGGGAAAGAACACAGTGGCGATCGTGACGGCAAGGTAGCCGTAAACGGCGTAGTCGAACCATTCAACGAAGTTGCCGATGAAGCTGGCCGCGATGACTCTGCGGCGGGTTTCCTTGCTGACGGCGCTGTCAGCGGGGTCATAGTCCTGGCCACTCAGGGTGCTGCGGCCAGTACTGGAGGTCTCGCGCTGGCCGCGCGGCTCCGGGTTGGTTCCGCGGCCACGGGCCGGGGAGGAAGTTTCGTTACTCATGTATCCACCACATTGGTTGGGGGTTGCATTCAGCGCAACGCTGTTGCAACAGAGTACGACGTGACTGGCGCCACAGTCAATGGTTGATTTTGAGTATTGCGCTTTGCTTTCGCTGCCACTGCCTCCTGTGCCGCGATGGAGAAACCGGCATGGTCCGCGTGGCCAACATTGAAAACCCGGTATCCTCTAGTTGCATGTGACGAAGTGCTGTTGCATTTGAATGACTAGGCCCTCATCTGGGCGCGGGGCCCATGCCACCTAGCCCTTCGGCGTTCTATTGACAGTCACTGCGGAGGCTGACATATTTCGAGTACGCGCTATGCGCGTCGTGTTGTGTAATACGCAATGGGAAGTTTGCGAGCCTCGGGCTGGGTGCCACGGCGAGAACACTGAAACTTACGGGCGCCACTTGGCGCCCAAGGGCCGTCCCCGAGTCCCTGCAATCAGGAAGGAAACCAGCCAATGGTCCACAAAGTACAGGCCGTCATCGTCAGGGAGAAGAATGCCCCGGTTTCGTTGGAGACTATCCTGGTCCCGGATCCGGGGCCGTGGGAGGCGCTGGTGGACGTTCTGACCTGCGGGGTCTGCCACACCGATCTGCACTATAAGCAGGGCGGTATTGGCGATGATTTCCCTTACCTGCTGGGCCATGAGGCCACGGGTGTGGTCAGCGCCGTGGGACCCGATGTCACGCAGGTGGCCCCTGGTGACCGGGTGATCCTGAACTGGCGTGCCGTGTGCGGGGAGTGCCGTGCGTGCGCGAAGGGCCAGCCGCAGTACTGCTTCAACACGCATAACGCGACGCAGAAGATGACCCTTGAGGACGGTACGGAACTCTCTCCCGCGCTGGGCATTGGTGCGTTCGCGGAGAAGACGCTGGTTGCGGCCGGGCAGTGCACCAAGATTGACGACGACGTCGATGCTGCCGCTGTCGGGCTGCTCGGGTGCGGTGTGATGGCCGGGATCGGTGCGGCGATGAACACGGGCGAGGTTAAGCGCGGCGAGTCCGTGGCCGTGATCGGCTGCGGCGGGGTGGGTATCGCCGCGATCGCCGGGGCAAAGCTTGCCGGTGCGACCACGATCATTGCGGTGGACATCGACGCGAAGAAGGTGGAGATGGCCAGGTCACTGGGCGCCACGCACGGCGTGGATTCCAGCACCGAAGACCCTATCGAGGCGATCCGGGCCCTCACGGACGGTAACGGAGCGGACGTGGTGATTGACGCCGTCGGACGTCCCGAAACGTACAGGCAGGCGTTCTACGCCCGGGATCTTGCCGGCCGCGTGGTCCTGGTGGGCGTCCCGACGCCGGACATGACCCTTGAGCTGCCGCTGCTGGATGTCTT
>NZ_JBFRDI010000032.1:0-6202 GCF_052113505.1 Pseudarthrobacter sp. TAF60_1 | reverse complement strand
TGGTCTTAAACCCCGGATAAATGATCGCACCGGCAACCAACACCGCACCGACGGCAACAAAAGCCGACCCGCTGACCACCCTGTTGCGGCGTCCCCTAAGCCCAAGCTTCCCCAGCAGACTTGTCACAGCTCTTCTAATCCCCCGAAATGTGTGGCGGCCCCCCGGCCGAACCGTCCAAAGACCCGGTACAGGGCTCTCTGTTCCCGCGTTAGCCTACCGAAGCAGGCCGGGTGTCGCGATGGGCAGCTCTCCCCCACGGCTGGGTCTGCGGCGTTGTCCGTCATCAGCATTGCGGGATGCCATGGCTCTCGGGCTCACCCAGGGTGGTGTTGCCCACCTGGACGGTGCGGCCCACAAAACGGCCATCAGGATGGGAATTGATGCGGTACCACTTGTACGTGCCGCGGGCGTCCGGGACTGTTCGCCACATGTAGCAGTTGACGGTGAAGGACGGACCGGAGCCGTAGATCCAGGGGTAGTCGCGGGTGACACCATCACAGGTATGTTCCGCGCCCGTCGGCGACCGCCACGAGGTTTGGCCTGAGGCAGGCGCATCGGTACATGTGCGGAAGCCGACGATCGAGTTGTCCCAGTTTGTCTTGGCCGGCCCGGACCTGGCCGTCGCGGTGGCAACTGCTCCGGCAGTCCCCACGGAATTCACGGTTTGCACTTGGATGGAGTGCGGTTCGTCGAAGCCTCCGGTGTTCACCGTCCGGCTTCCCGACGCGGCGACCCGTTCCCAGCCGCGGCCGTCAATGTTGATCTGCGTATAGGCGACATCGTTCGTCGACGTTGACGGCGAGGTCCAGCTGAAGCTCAATGACTTCTGGTTCTGCCCGCCGTTCTGGCCCGATGCCGACGGTGTACCCGGCGATCCGTAAGGGGTGACGTTGGCCGGGGCACTGGCGTTTGAACTTGGTGCCACGCTGGAGTTGGCCACCACGGTGATGGAGGTGGCCGTACCGTTGGTGAAGCCGCTCACAGTCTGCCCTGGCCTAATGGGGCCGCTCTGGCCGGTGCTGGCGTTGTAGCTGTAGCTGACCTCGCCATACGCCGAACCGTTGCGTTCGGCCGCTGTCAGCTCCTTGAAATTGATGGTCACCTGGCGCCCTGCTCCTCCGGTGTCGGCGGCGGTGGCACTCACTCCTGAAACCTGGCCCAGCTTGCCGGTGGCTCGTCGGGGCGCCGACGCCGGGCTGACAGCCCCCTTGCCTGCCTTGTTTTCGGCCTGGACGGTGAAGGTGTAGCCGGCTTCGGAGTTGTTGGCTGTGAAGTTGGCTGTGCGAACCGTCCCCGCGATGGTCTGGGTCTGCGGGGCCCCGCCGCCGCCGCTCATGGTGACGTAGTAGTTCTTAATTGCGTCCCCGTTGGTATCGGGTTCGGTCCAGTTCACCCGCAGCTGGTTGGTGGTCCCCACCGAGGACGCAACGGCTGAGGTCGGCGCTGCCGGGGCAGCGGGCACGCCAGCCGGGTTGTCTTCGGAGGAGTAGATCCCCCAGTCGGAGGGCCCCGATTCGTTGACCGCCTGGGCACGCACCCTGTAGCGGACGCCGTTTGTCAGGCCGGGCCAAGTGTAGGTCAGGCCGGTCACGCCGTTCTTGACGGCGATGCCGCTGGCCGGTGGAGGCGAGATCTCCAGGTTGTAGCTCTTGACGGCCGAGCCCTCGGTCTTGGCCGGCGGCCAGTTGATGACCATGTTCTTGTCGCCGGCCTTCACGATCGGCGCCTCGGGCGGGGACGGCTTTTCGTCAGGGCGGATTTCATTGGACTGCAAGGAGGCCTGTGAGTCGCCCACCTCGTTGGTGGCAAGCACGGTGAAAACGTACTTCACATCATTGGTCAGCCCGCTCAGCGTGCAGGTGGTGGTGGCGCACTTTTGTTCGAAGCCGTTGTTGGACCGGACCGTGTACCCGGTGATCGTTGCACCGTTGTCCGAGGGCGGCGCCCACTTGAGCACTGCTGTCCGGCTGCGCACGTCAGTGGCGGTGGGAGCAGACGGAGCGTCCGGCTTATCCCGGACGGTGATCCTGACGCGGCCGTTCGCGTGGCGGGAGGGGTCATCTGTCTTGTCCGAGATGGTATAGCGGAGCACCATAACGCCCTTGAATCCTTCCGCGGGGGTCACCGTGAGGGAATCCCCGGCGATGCGAGGCTGCCCGGCGGCGGAGCCCGTTTCCACTGCGACCGAGACAATTTTCAACGGGGTGTCGTTGAACGGATTGAAGTCGTTGGCGAGGACGTTGATGGTTTCGGTCCGGCCGGCGTTGGCCTTGTCGATGACGTCGTCACTGGCTGTGGGAAGGGGCCTGTTGGAAGCCACAACCGTGGCCGTTACCGAAGCCTTGACCGGTTCCGAGCGGCCGTCGGTGACCTTCAGCTGGATGCTTCCCTTGCGGCCCGCGGACAGGCCTGCTGCGGCGCTGACCTTTAGCGTCTGCCCCTCGATGGTTGCGGTGAAGCCTTCCGGCATGGTCCCGTCAAACTCAAATTTGAGCTTGTCCTGGTCGCCCGCGTCCACGTCCTTGGCCAGGTTGCCCAGCTCCAGGCTGGCAGTTTCGGCCTTCGGCACGTCGAGGTCGGTTCCGCTGAACGTGGGCTCGTGGTTGGCGGCCGGGTCCGGGATGACGCGGGTGATGATGGTCAGGGTGGCTTTGAGGCCCTGCGGATCTTCGGGGCCGGACCCGTCGGTCACTTCGAACGTCAGGGAGCCCGGGCCCACATAGTCCCTGAGGGCCGCGTAGCGCAGGGCGTCGCCGCTTCCGGCTATGACGTTTTGGGCGTCAGCGCCCTGCACCCGGACCTTGTCCGCCTGGGTGATCCGTGGGGAGCGGCCTTCCCGGACCCTGACATACTCCCTGAGGTCGAGATTGATTTCCTTGCCGGCCATCACTTCCACAACGTCGGTGCGGGCCAGCGTGGGGTGCTGTTCACCCTGGCCAGGCACCCAGATGATGGCAGTGGCGCTCTGGCCGTCAACATCGGTGACGGTGTACGGGACCAACTGGTCCCCGGCTGCGAGGCTGACCACAACGTTGCCGTCGCCCGCGACCCTCGCGTTGGGGTTGCCGTCGGGCAAGCTGACTTTCAGGTCGGCAGCCACGCCGTCGGGGTCCGAATCGTTCTTCAGGACCGGCACATCAACGGCCGACTTGCCGAGCGTCTCAGCAGGAGTAATGACGTCGTCCTTCGCCTGCGGAGCCTTGAGGGGGGCGTCCGGACTGACCCTGACCCGGATCACTGCCCCGCCCTGGGCTTTCTTGTCGTCCTGGATCTTGTAGCTGACGTTCTCGTTGCCGGCGGTGCCGGGTGCCGTGAGCACTACCCTGCCCTCAGCGGTGTCGACGCCGAGTTCCGAAGGGGCTTCAAAGGCGTTGGAGACGAGTGCGATGGGGTCGCCGTCGGGGTCTGAATCGTTGCTGAGCGCATCGACGGCGATCCTGCGTCCGGGGCGGACGTCCACGGAATCGTCAACGGCGATGGGCTTCTGGTTGTTGGCTTCGGCCGGTGCGATGCCCACAATGACCGTGCCGGTGTTCTCAGCGCCGATCCGGTCCCGGACGCGGTAGGTGAAGGAGTCCGTACCGGCAGCCGTGCCCGTGGCGGTGAATTCCAGGTAGCCATCCTTGGCAACGGCCGTTCCCATGGCGGGGGCTTTGTCCACTCCGATCAACTGCACGGAGTCGCCGTCGGAGTCGATACCGTCCAACGGCACCGGGATCCGGACCATCATTCCGGACACCACACGGGCGGTGAGGTTCTTCGGCTCCGGACGGGTGTTACGTTCGTCGTCGCGGGCGCGGATGCGAATGGTCACCTGTTGCGAGTCCGCCTGGCCGGATTCGTTGGTGACTTTGTAAATTGCATACACCGTCTTGGGGACGTCTCCGGCGATGAAGCGCAAGGTGTCTCCGGCGTGGAACATCCGGCCGTCGGCGTCGTCGGGCTTCTGGGCCAAATCAGGGTCCAGCCTGAGCTTGCCGCCGTTGGGGTCGGTGTCGTTCGCGAGGACCGGGATGGTCACCACGTCGCCCGCCCGGACAGACACTTCGTCCGGTTTGGCCTGGGGAGCCTGGAGCTTGGCCGGGGCGGGCACCACCAGGACAGCGATGTCGCCGCTGGCCGAGGATTTGCCATTGGAAATCGTGTACTTGACGTTGAGCTGGCCCTGCGCCCGGATGTCGGTGATCCGGATGACGGCGTGGTCCAGCACTGAGAGGCTGACCGGCAACCCGTCAGCCGCTGTGACGGACTGCACTACCAGCACGCCGCCGGAGGGGTCCGAGTCGTTGCCGAGGACGTCCACGAGCACGGTTCCGCCGCTGGGCAGCAGCGCTATGTCCCGCACCGCTACGGGGGCGCCGTTCCCGTCCCCGGAAACCACGTCCACCCGGACCAGTTGCTGGGCGCTGGCCGGACCGTTGGTGACTAAGTACGACACATAATGGGAGCCCACGGATGCGGAGGTGAAAGTGAACGTCTGCTGGTCCGCCCCCATCGTGGCTGTGGAGTTGCCGTCCGGGGTGACCTGGGCCAGGCGCAGCGCACCGCCCTGCGGGTCCGAGTCGTTCTTCAGCGGTGCTATTACGGTGTCGACGCCTGCGACGGCCACCACGTGGTCCGCATTCGCGACCGGCGGCAGTGCACCGGGGGCGCGGACGTCCACGGTCACTTTGCCTTCGCCGGTCGATTCGCCGTCGGAGACCGTCAGGGTGATCACCTTGCGGCCTGGCTCCGTGCCGGCGTCTTGGAACGTGAGCAGTCCGTCGGGGCGGATTTTGACCTGATCGCGGGGATCGCTTCCGGTAGCGCTGACTACGTACAGATCATCGCCGTCGGGATCGATCCAGTCGGTGAGGATGTTTTGAGTGACACTCTTGCCGGCCTGTACCACCAGGGTGGTGTTGCGGTTCGGCTTCTGCCGCGGGGCGGAGTTCTCACCGGGCGGCACGATATTGAGCGTGACGTCGGCGGAAGCGCTGAGGCCCCGACCGTCGTCCACAGTGTATTTGAAGGTCTCGGAGCCGGTTTTATCGGCAGGGACGCTGACTTGGAACCCGGTGGAACCGTAGATCGGGGCAAGTATGCCGGACCTGATCGGATCGGGGGCACGGACGGTGAGGATGTCGCCGTCGGGGTCGGTGTCGTTGTCCAGGACGGGCAGGATCACAGTCCCGCCTGCACGCACCCCGAAGGTATCCGGTTTGGCCACCGGCGCGCTGTTTGGTTTGGTGCGGTCCGGCAGCACGGTCTGTTGGACTTCGTCGGCGGAATCCTTGTCCGCATCATCGGAGGTTTCCTTCGGCGGGATGACGTCTTCCCAGTTGTTCACCAGCTGCATGTTCTGGTTCACCAGCCACACATTGCCCGAGTTCACATCATTGAGGACTACCAGGTCCCGGTTCACCCGAAAAACATACGACGGCGACGCACTCGCCCTGGGCACGTCCACGTTCTTATCATCAGCATCATTGACGCAGTCACGCACATACTTATTCGCCCCGGACCACGCCGCATGCACACACCCACCCACTTGCACCGGCGCGGCAGGTACACCCTCACCGCCGAACATCACCGTTTTAGCTGTGGAACCGTCCAAGGGCTGCTTCAGCAACGCCTTCCGGGTCGAGATCGCCACAAAATCACCGGCCGGGCCACCCTGCTGCAGCTTAGCGTCCCGCGCATTATCCAACTGCAGACGCTTGCCACCGGGCAGGAAAAGGCTCCCCGCCGCAGCATCCAACACCACCGGCTTATCCCCCACCACCGTGATCTGCAGATCCCCCGCACCCTTAAGCTCACCCCAGGTGCTGGACTCGGTGGCGGTTGCCGCGCCGTCTGCGTTAGCGGTTGTGATGGTCACTGCGCCCGTTTTGGGATCTGCGCTATAGATCCGGTTGTCGGCGCCAACGGCCGAGACCGTGCCTTGCGATGCAGCCAGCACCGGTTCGGCGGATGCCTCATTGAACCCGTTGACGTTGGACGGCGAGAGGGCCCAGACCTTGCCCTTGGCGGCGTCGGTGACGGAAATGACGGAGGTCCCCAAGCTGACCTGCGCGGAGCCCGGCAGCTGCTTGTCCCCGCCCAGGCGCATGTTCGCAGGAGAAACCTGATTCAACGTCGAACCCGTCTCATCATCCACAAACACATCCCCGGCGTTCTGCAGAATGTCAAAGGTGGTACTCGCCGGCGTCACCGCACCAT
>NZ_JBFRDI010000031.1:0-6362 GCF_052113505.1 Pseudarthrobacter sp. TAF60_1 | reverse complement strand
TGGTTCCGGAACGGACGCCCGCGTTGGCCGTCAGAGCTGGGCAGCAACGGCTCAACGCGGGCCCACTGATCATCAGTAAAAACTTGAAAACGAGACACGCCGCCAAGTTTTCCAGTCAGCGATCAACCGATTTGGGAGACACGCCCTAGCTGGCATCCTCCACAAGGACCAGGTCGCGGCCATTGGTCTCGGGGGTGAAGAACGTTGTGCCGAAGGAAATCAGCGCCAGCACCAGCGAATAGATCGCCGGAACAAGCCAGGAGTGGCCGGTGGCGGCGAGGAGGGCAACACCGATCATGGGAGCAAAGCCGCCGGCGAGGACGGCCGAGAGCTCGCGGCTCAGGGCCACACCCGTGAAACGGTGCTGCGAGCCGAACAGTTCCGGCAGCAGTGCGCACTGCGGGCCAAGCATGGACTGGACACCGAGGGCGATGCCCACCACCATGACCACCCAGACAAGGGTAACGCTGCCCAGCGTGACCAGGTAGAACGCGGGCAGGGCGATGACGGCCTGGAACAGCGCACCGTAGCGGTAGACCGGCACCCGGCCGAAACGGTCAGAGAGGGCTCCGAAGGTGACCACCATGACTGCTGCGGATCCGGCGGCAATGAGGAGGCCCGTGGGGCCGATGAACTTGTCGCCGGCAAAGATACCGGCGGGCATGCTGATGAAGGACACGAGCAGGGCAGAGTAGATGGACGAGTTGCCGTTTTCCCCCATCCGCAGGCCGATGCCGATGAGCACGTTCTTCTTCGAGTGCTTCCAGATCTGGCTTACGGGGTTCTTGACCACGGCCTTGTGCTTTTCAAGTTCCTGGAAGACCGGGGTTTCCTTGAGCCGGAGCCTGATGAAGACCGCGATGACGATCAGGATGACGCTCGCCAGGAACGGCACGCGCCACAGCCAGCCCTGCAGCACTTCCTTGTCCGCAAGGGCCATCAGGGCGAAGGTGCCAGCGCCCAGGAGCGTGCCGAGCTGGATGCCGACGAACGGCAAGGAAGCGAAGAATCCGCGACGGCGGCGCGGGGCCACTTCCGAAATCAGGGTGGTTGCACCTGCCTGCTCGGCTCCGGCGCCCAGGCCCTGGAGGATGCGCAGTGCCACCAGAAGCACGGCTCCCACCATTCCAGCCTGTTCAAAGGTCGGCAGGAGTCCGATGGCGAAACTTGCCGTGCCCATCAGCCCGATAGTCAGGATCAGAACCATTTTCCGGCCGAAACGGTCCCCGATGTAGCCGAACACGATGCCGCCGAACGGCCGGGCGGCGAAGCCCACGCCGTAGGTGGCGAAGGAGGCAATGACTGCACCGCTTTCACCCAACGGTGAGAAGAAGAGCGGGCCGAAGATGAGCGCGGACGCCAGGCCGTAGATGTAGAAGTCGTAGTACTCCAAGGCGGAGCCCACTGAGCTGGCAAGAGTTGCCCGTCGCAGCTGGTCCGGATCGACGGTGGCGCCGTCCACGTCAGCCTGCGGTGAATTAGTACGAGTTGTCACAAGAACTCCCTCAAGAACACTCCAGACCCCCGTTGGCCTGGTGGGATAGCGAAATCGCCTGCGGTGTAGATCACTATATTGAACAGAGTACAGCAAGTTGAACAGCTCGCAAGGGTTCGGCCGCTTTTTGGTTACCGCACCAGCGCCCAGCGACGAGCTAACCCATGGGATTGCCCAAGGAACGGGCCAGCTCCTTCAGTTCCTTGACCATCTGGGAGCCCTGTTCTACCGAGTAGGTTGCCTTTAGCGCCGTGACGGACAAGCCAAGGCTTGGCCCGTGGGCACCACGCGTGGGGACGGAGACGGCCAGGCACACGACGCCAGTGGTAGATTCCTCATCCTCGAAGGCATAACCCTGTTCCCGGATCTCGCGCAGCTGCGCTTTGAGCTCTGCACCCGTACGCAGCGACTTGGGTGTGAGCACCGGAAGCTCGGCCGAATCGGGAAACATTGCCTCGATGTCGTGGTCGTGGAGGCGCGCGATCAGGGCTTTGCCCACGGCGCACAGCGAGACGGGCATCTTGTCGCCAATATTGGACGTCAGGCGCACGGCAGGGTGCCCCTCGTACCTTGCCAGGTAGATCACGCTGGTGCCGTCCAGCATGGCTATGCGCACGGTCTCCCCGGAGAGGGTGGGCGCCTGTTCGCAGAACCGGTAGAACTCCTGCACCTCGTCAAGCCGGCTCAGGTAGGCCGCGCCGAGCTCTACCAGTTTGCGGCCAAGGGTGAATTCGGCGCCTTGGCGGCTGATGAGCCGGGCCTCTTCCAAGGCCAGCAACAGGTTGGAGGTGGATGATTTGGGGATCGCCAGCTCGCGGGCGAGGTCGCTCAGCGTCAGGCGGCCGGTCGCAGAGGCCGCCAAGGCCTCCATGACGGCGGCGGCGCGGGTGACTGCCGGAGCCGGCGACGCGCTCCCCAGTCCATCGGAGGGGCGGGAGGTGCGGGAATCGGCCATGATTCTCCTTCGATCGGCACGCCGGGGAGCGCTTGAGGTGCTGGTTGTTCATTCCGCTGAACAGTAACCATCATAATGGCTGCGCCCCGGTTCGGCGGAGAAAAATCATGCCGGAAGCAACGCCCGACACGTCAGAAGGGGCATTTGTTTGTTTCCGGCAGTTCACTGTATATTCATTTCAGACCCTCCACCGCGGCATCCCCCAATAGTCGCGGTGGAGGGTTTTCCAATGCCCTCCTCAGGCGGCATCGGCTGCTGATTCCCGCAGCCGCCAGCCGCCGCCAAGGCCATCGCGCTCCAGCACCATGGTGGTGAGCGCCGACTGCGGGTTGCGTCCGAGCCTCACCTGGACCTGGAGGACCTCAACATCGACCCGGCCAAGCCCCTTGGGCATCCGCCGCTGATTTTCCCACCAGCTCACCCGCTCAAACCACCTCACCGCCTCGGCACCTACGGCCCATTCCCTGCCTCCGCTGACCACCGCCGTCGGGATACCGTCCCGTGACGTCCTCACCACCACATATTCCATGGCGTGAACTCTAGGCAGGGGCACCGACAATAAGCCGCGTGGCGGCGCACCTCTCAAGCTGCAGGCGGGAAAACAAAAAACCCCGCTGCTCCCGACCGTGAAGTCTTGGAACAAACGGGGTTATATTGGTGGGTCCTACCGGGATCGAACCGATGACATCCACGGTGTAAACGTGGCGCTCTACCAGCTGAGCTAAAGACCCAAATGATCAGTTTTCGCACTTCAGTGCGTCGACCAACGAACATAAACTCTACCTGATGGGCAGGAGCAAAAGCCAATCCGCATGCTCTGGCGTGGCTCAAGCTCAGGTGTCAGAGATCGGGGAGCTCGGCTGCAAGCCACGTCAGCGACTCACTCACACCGGTATGGAGCTTGATGGTGGCCTGGGGGTCGCCCCGCGTCTCTCCGCGGTTGATGATCACCACCGGCTTTCCCTCCTTCGCCGCATGGCGGACGAACCGCAGCCCGCTCATCACTGTGAGTGAAGAACCGGCAACAAGGAGGGCGGCGGCGCTGTCCACCATGGCGTAAGCGGCCTCAACCCGCTCTTTGGGTACGTTCTCCCCGAAGTACACGAAGTCAGGTTTAAGCGTTCCGCCGCAGGCGGGGCAGGCCGAAACAACGAAGCTGCTGATGAGCGCTGAATCGTCAACGGTTGCATCGGCGTCGGGAGCCATTTCCACGAGGCCTGATTCGGTGGCACGCTCCAGGAATTCCGGGTTCAGTTCGGATAAAACCCCCGCCAGCAGGCGCCTCGTGTAGGTCCGCCTGCAGTCGAGACAGACCACCTGGTCATAGCGGCCATGAAGGTCAATGACGTTTGTGCTGCCGGCTTCTTCGTGCAGGCGGTCGACGTTCTGCGTGATGAGGCCGCTCAGCAGCCCCCGCCGTTCCAGCTCCGCCACAGCCCGGTGGCCCTGGTTGGGATCCGCATGACGTAAATGCGACCACCCGATGTGGTTCCGCGCCCAGTACCGCTGGCGGTTGGCGGGATCGCGCACAAACTCCTGGTAGGTCATTGGAGAACGCGGGACAGCATCGGGGCCACGGTAATCCGGAATGCCCGAATCCGTGCTCAGCCCGGCGCCGGTCAGGAGGGCAAGGCGTTTGCCGGACAGCAGAGCCCGGACGCTCTCCATCTCCTGCAGTTGTTCATCCGCCAGCGAGGCAGGATAGGCAGCGGGACGGCTGGCGAAGCCCGTCAGGCCTACGCCAACACCCCGCTGCCGCTGTTCCATTCGGCGTCAGGCCCGGCCCAGGCCTGCCAGAACCGCACCGTACTCCGAAAGCTCGCGGGCCTGTCCGCGCGGATTCACCACGACGTAGCGGATTGTTCCGGTTGCATCGATGATGAAAGTGCCGCGCTTGGCCATCCCGCTCTCAGGATCAAAGACACCGTAGGTGCTTGCTACAGCCCCGTGCGGCCAGAAATCGGCCAGCAGATCGAAGCTATAGGCTTCCTTTTCGGCGTAAGCCCGCAGGCTGAACTTGCTGTCCACCGACACTGCCAGGACCGTGGCCCTGGCATCCTCGAAGACCGCCAGGTTGTCCCGGATTTCGCAGAGTTCCCCAGTGCAGATCCCGGAGAACGCAAAGGGGTAGAACACCAGGACAACGTTCTGTCCGCGAAGGGCGGACAGCCTCACAGGCTCCCCGAACTGGTTTACCAGCTCAAAATCCGGGGCGGGCTCCCCCACCGCCGGGACAGGCCGTGCGGCAACGGAAAGCGCCGGCGTCACTTATTCTTCTTGCTGACCAGCCGGGTTGCGCTCCAGTCCTTGGAGACACCGGCGGACGTTGTGAGGTGCAGGCCTGCTGTTGGCGCCGCTTCCTGGATTTCCCCCGGGGACACGTAACCTTTCCGCCCGGACTTCGGCGTCAGCACCCAGACGACGCCGCCCTCACTCAAGGTGGTCAGCGAATCCATGAGGGTATCCACCAGATCGCCGTCGCCGTCCCGCCACCAAAAGATGACGGCGTCTACAACGTCATGGTCCTCTTCCTCCAGGAGCTCGGACCCCGTGAGGTCCTCAATATCATCACGTAAGTCGAAATCGACATCGTCGTCGTAGCCGAACTCCTGAATCAGATCCCCGCTTTTGAAACCCAATTTTTCCGCCACATTTACCGAAGTGGCGGCGTCGGCCTCGCTCACGTGTTCCTCCAATACCTAATACTTGCAATTTGCATAGTGATTTCCATTACCCCAAGCCAACACCCTTTGTGCCTGCGCTTCAAGCTGTCAACCCCGCGATCCGCCATATTCTGCGTCACATCCGGGGCAACCAGCCTGCATTGCAGCGCCTTTCGTCACACAACCAGTATGACGGTGAAATACAACTGCAGTGCCATGCACGCGGCTACGCATCGCGCTGAAGTCAGAGCTAGAGTGGCTGGTGACAACTATGCCTGCGGGGCGACCGCCTGGAACTGAATGCAGACATAGGCGTGATAGGACCCTGCCCGGCGCACATGACCGGGCTGTTGTAACCGATACGTCGCACACGTCGCAGTCATCCCGGACAGTCACCCTGCCCGGCGTGAGGGCGCCGATGCATGCGCGCAAAGAGAGGTTGGACGTGGCTGCAGGAGAAGATACCTCCCATATCCTCAGCGGGTTGACTAACCAGCTGCCTGATCGTGATCCGGAAGAGACCGCCGAATGGGTTGAGTCCCTGGACGCACTGATCAGGGAACAGGGCACCGAGCGTGCCCAATACATCATGCGGAGCCTGCTGCAGCGTGCCGGCGCGCAAAGCGTCGGGGTGCCGATGGTGACCACGACGGACTACGTGAACACCATTCCCGTGGACCAGGAAGCGCAGTTCCCCGGTAACGAGGAGTATGAGCGGCGGTACCGGGCGTATATGCGCTGGAACGCTGCGATCATGGTGCACCGGGCGCAGAAGGCGAACATCGGCGTGGGCGGGCACATTTCCACGTATGCCGGTGCCGCGACGTTGTATGAGGTGGGCTTTAACCACTTCTTCCGGGGCAAGGACCACCCGGGCGGCGGTGACCAGGTCTTTTTCCAGGGCCACGCGTCCCCTGGCATGTACGCGCGTGCGTTTATGGAGGGCCGCCTGACCGAGGAGGACATGGACGGCTTCCGGCAGGAGAAGTCCAAGGAGGGCCACGCTCTGTCCTCCTATCCGCACCCGCGGCTGATGCCGGAGTTCTGGGAATTCCCCACGGTCTCGATGGGCATCGGTCCGATGAACGCGATCTACCAGGCGCAGTCCAACCGGTACCTGCATAACCGCGGGTTGAAGGACACCAGCGACCAGCAGGTCTGGGCGTTCCTGGGCGACGGCGAAATGGACGAGCCCGAGTCCCGCGGCCTGCTCCAGCTCGCCGCGAACGAAAACCTGGACAACCTGAAC
>NZ_JBFRDI010000030.1:0-7578 GCF_052113505.1 Pseudarthrobacter sp. TAF60_1 | reverse complement strand
TACGTCGTTGGCAAGAACCCCCACTTCGCCCAGGAGCGAGCCGGCAAGACGCCCTGACCGCGGGAGGCTCCGCGACAGAAGCTCCGGACAGAAGCACAGTTCCCCAAGCCAGGGAATACGCCCCAAACCGATAACCCGCTTATCCAGTTAGGGTGGGGAAGGTGCCTCCGTCCCGGGCTTTTGCCGCCCCGGCCAGGCCCTGGTTGGCCAAGAAGTCCGCGGCCGTCATGTGTGTTGTCTGGATCACATTTGGTCTATGGTTGTCCGGGGCGCCACAGCGTCGTGGCCCCCGACTTAGAGCGGAGAAATTTTCGTGACAGACAAGCTTCGAGTCCTGGTCCGGGTGGACATCGACTGCGCAAAGGCCCAGGTTGCCGCCCAAGGCCACGTGACATCCACAAGCGTGCACGGCCTGTACGACGTCATGAAGCGCGCCAACTCGCTCACCGCGGGCATGGCCCTGGAGCTTGACATGACCCGGGCCCGGATCGAGCCCGACGCGCTGGAAGAACTCCGGGCCTGCTCGAAGTCCCACCACCTGCCGGCCCGCGTCGATCCGCTCCAAGCCGACTACAGGCTGAGCATCCTCACCCCTGACACCACCGCGCCCCTGGCTACCCAGGCAGCCTGAACCGCACTACACCCTCGCCGCATCGCAGTCGAAAAGTCCCCGACGAATGGCCGCCCTGATCATCGAAACAGCCCCGGAAGGCGCCCCTCCCCGCGATGTCCGGGCCTCCACGCCCCCCAACTGAGGCAAACGCCACCTTGCTGGTTTGATGTCGGATATGGGGTCCGGGCGAAGATTGCCTAGCCTTCGCACTCGATGCAGTACGAGTGGCCATTGCTTTCGCGTGCAAGCTGAGACCGGTGCCGGACGAGGAAACACGAATAGCAGGTGAACTCGTCCGCTGCCTGGGGAATGACCTGAACGATGAGCTCCTCGGAGACAATCTCTCCCCCGGGTGTCAGGCCCTCATCGAGCGCATCGGCTTCATCCAGTTCAGTGACGACACTGCGGGCATCCGGGGCATTCGCAGACTGCAAAGCCTCCAGGGAACGGTCCTGGGATTCCTTGACGTCGGAACGGACTTCGTCGTAATCGGTTGCCACTTAGGTGCTTCTCATTTCTGACGATATCTGCGTGTTCTATCTGACGAGACTGCAACGTACACCAATGCACTGTTGTTCCCATGTCAAGGGACCCGAGGACGTCATGACCGTGCAAGGACGCGGACCACGCCGGGGCATTCCCCGCCTCATCCGATGCCACGGCCACGGGCGATGACTGCCGATAGCCGCCGTTTACGGAAAGCCGGGGCTCGTAACGGCTGCATCGGCTAGCGTTCGGACGACTGCCTCCAAGAACTCAGGACCCACTGCCGGGCGATCGGGCGGGCGGTCCGCGAGGCGTGTTGCCCGGGACGCTTCATATCCCGGAGGCTGCTGTGTAGTCTCTGACTTAGCAGACAGACTTCTCCGGTCTGGTGGTCCTCAGAGGCCTTATTCCGCTCAGCGACCGGGAGTATTGCTTCGCCAGTCGTAGAAGGCCGCCCCGTGGAACCGTTCACCGATTCAAACACCCCACCCCTGTCCGTTGCCCAGGTCGATTGGGCTCTCCAGGACGGACGTAAACCGGCGCCACCCGTGTCCGAAAAGGCTGCCGCTGACCTCGTAGCCATGCACGAGATGCTGTTGGCCGAGGTGACCGCCCGGGTCGGCGAGCTCGAGGCCGCTGAATGGGCCCTTGACCAGGCAAAAGCCGCGTGCGAAACGGAGATTGCTGCCGCACTGGCCGCCGGGGTCCCGGCTGAAAAGATCATGGCGGCGGCAGGCGAACTGGCATCGAGCCCGACCGAATTCGCCGAAGACAGCGAACCCGCGGCGCCGACGGCTGATCCCCAGCCAAGCTGACTGCTCAAGCGGTTCAAAACACCAGAACTCTGTCACTACCAGAGTCAGTGACTGGTTTCCTGTAAGCCGATAGTTGACGTTACGTAAAGCGGCACTCTGCACTTCTCACCAGGCGCATCATTCCGGGCTTAACCTGTTGCACGGCTTTATAGTCGTCTCATGATGGTCCCTCTAGATCCCAAAGCTCTCCCCGACTTTGTCGGCATCGATTTCACGGCATTCTTCCAAGGACCCGCTGTTTATGACGGGAAAGCGGTCGGCGACCGTGTGATGGACCTCATCGAGACATACTTGACGGAAAGCGGCTTCTCCTGCCGTCGTTGCTTCTATGCAGGCCGCGGTGCCACTTCCGGTGGTCCAGCCTTTTTAGAGGCCTTGCTATGGGTGCAGGATCACTGGGAGTTCCTAGCGGGTGCAGCGTCAGCCGTATTGGCTAGAGTGGCCAAAATTCGAGACAGGTGGCGACAGCTTGCAGGGATGTGGGAACAACGGGTACTCGATCCCTACCGGCCCTCCGTCATCGTTGAGTTAGCCGTGCGGACCCAAGGTGAGGGCCTTGAAGGGCGGAATGAGGAAGCCTCGTCGTTCCGTGCTCTCCTGAGCCGCGTGCCAGACATTAGTCAGCGGCTCCGGCAAGAACTACCAGACCAGACGTTCACATTTCGGGTGCAGGCCCTCGGGCCGTCGTCGACCACGGCCTCCGCTTCCTTCAGAGTGTCCGAAGTGCGGCGCTCCGACGCAGTGAAAATGGTGCGGCTTATGGATAAGTGCAACGACCAGAGTGATTTGGTCGTCTCGCTCTACCGCAAGTTCGGTTTCCTCACACGGGTTGAGCAAAAGAAGAACAGCAATTTCATGGGCTCGATGACCAGGTGACGCAGGTTCCAGGGCTGTGGTCGCCCTAACCTGAAAAACTGCCTGGGAATTGTGTCATGTGCTCCAATGGCCAATCCCCAAATCCACGGGACTAGTGATGAGCGCAGGACGATGCGTTTCACCTCGCGCGGCCTTGACCTGCGTCCAGCGGACCTTGAGACTCGATTCCAGAGAGAGAGTTGGAGGCAGCCATGGGAGGCCAGCGAATCGGGTATGTTCGGGTCAGCACACTGGACCAGAATGAAAGACGCCAGCTCGAAGGCCAGGTGCTTGACCGCGCGTTTACCGACAAGGCCTCCGGCAGGGACACTGCTAGACCACAGCTCGCCGAGATGCTTCGCTTCGCAAGGGACGGCGACACCGTGGTCGTGCACAGCATGGACCGGCTCGCCCGCAACCTCGATGACCTGCGTGCCCTGGTCCAGGGGCTCACCCGACGCGGGGTGCGTGTGGAGTTCCTCAAGGAGCAGCTCGTCTTCACCGGCGAGGACTCGCCAATGGCCAATCTCATGCTGTCGGTTATGGGTGCCTTCGCTGAATTTGAGCGGTCCCTGATCAGGGAACGCCAACGCGAGGGCATCGCCATGGCCAAACAGCGCGGCGCATATAAGGGGCGGAAAAAGACCTTGACACCCGCGCGTGCGGCCGAGCTGGTCCAGCGCGCCGGCAGCGGCATCCCGAAAGTCGTCCTTGCCCGCGACTACGGAATCAGCAGGGAAACGGTCTACCAGTACCTCCGCCAAGCGGCGTTGAAGTAGGCCCACTCCCCTCCCCCGCATTCCCAGACAACCCCAAGGTTTACCCTGCAGGGTTGTTCATGGAACTTCGGCCAACGCTATTTGGCCGGAGTTTCGCCAATTCCAGGGCCTTCGACCGGCGCCGGCATCGCCTGACCGATGTCAGTGACGGTGTCAGCATGCGAACGGCGTGACGTAGGCGTCGTTAAACCCTCCCGGCCGACCGGCGGGTGTTGGAGTCACATGGTTCTGACCGTTATGGCAACGTGTTGTCCCAATGGTCGCGCCAGTTTCCGTACAATCCATCGTTCAGGTTTTCGGAGGGGTCACGCCAATGTCGACCGCTGGTCGGCAAAGGGGGGAGTCGATCCGGGTCCTGGGTAGGAGTGGATGTGCCTGGGCGCCGGTTTGCCGAAGGGGTCTGGGTCTTCCTTTGCCCTGAAGTAGGCTTTGTACCTTGTTGCTGTTGTGGGGCCTGCACATGAGTTGGCCGCTTTGGAAGCTCTTTTCTCTGCCGCGTGATGTAGTCAAGGCGTTTGCCGACATTTTTGAATCCCGGTGTGCCTTTGTGGATCTGGGAGAGGTCCAGCAGTTCGGTCTCGAGCCAGTACATCCTGAGTAGTGTCTCTGCTCCGGGGTATCCCATGCCTTGTGCCATGATCAGCGCGTGGCCGGCTTCGTCCAGGAACAGTAGTCTGGCCACTTCTCGATCGGCCGGGGTAGCTGCCCTGCCGTAGACATCGGCCAGGGCACCCCACGTGTGGAGCAGTGCGTCGAGAAGATATTCGTCCTTCAGCGTTTGGCGCACCTTTGAGTTGCTGAGCTCCAGAATGTCCATGACCAACGCGTTGGGCATCGTGGCGGAGTGCTCAAGGTTAAGCCGCATCAAGGCGTCGACCCTTGCTGCTGTAATGCCATAGGCCCTCAGCCAGGTGACAGTCGCCTGGGACTGCCCGGTGCCCGGTCGGCGCTCCTCGATGTAAGTTGCCGCGGTCCAGTTGATGAAGCGTGCATATGGGTGTGATTTCATGATTACCTCCTGTGTCTGAGGGAGTCTGCGACGCCCGGAATTTTGGATTAAGCGCAAAAGAAAAGGACCGTCCAGGAGACGGTCCTTCGAGGGGTGACTTCTTTTGAGGCTTGGGGTGAAGAGGTTGGCTCCGTTCGGCACTTAAAAGAGAAAAACCCCTGCGGTTGCAGAGGTTCGAAGGTTGTTCAGGCAGTATGCCGGTGTGCCGTTGACTACTTCAGCGGCCGCCATGACGCGGTATGTGTCTACTTTCAGAATCCCATAAGAATCAAGAGGGTCAATAGGCTTTTGGTTACGCGCAACAGAGCAAATTGGAAATATCCTAATTCTCACGTTAGCAGTCGCTCCAAACTTACTGCGTACGCAGATCACCAGCGGTGTTCTAACCGCGTTTGCAGAGACCCGGCGGCAAGCAGCCGTTTTGGTTGGGCTGTGACCGATATTCCTGCAACCTCCGTGTCTCCTGCAAGTCGAGGGTGCGGGCGACGATTGCGAAGCAGATTCAGCCCCATAGGGCGTCCTCGGCCCGCAACTCCGGTTCTTGATTGCTGCAGAAACCAGATTCTGGGCTGGAAGAAAGCGCTGCTTCCTTGATCATTGACCATACTGGACAGTGTCAAGTTTTTTGCGTACGCGCTTCAGCGCCCGGCCGAGTCCGGTTTGTGGCTCTGGGTACTACCGCAAAAAATGCCGTAGCGTACGGACGTTCTGCACGGTTTCCACATGGGCGTGCCCGACAAATCTTTCATGTGTTGTCTGGTGACATGACCCTGATCATGAGAGTGACACTCCCAGCATCGGTTTCTGACAATAAGCTCTAACGTCCCCCACCCCCTAGCCTTACAGAATCTTCATTATCGGCGCATGAAAAAGACATCAGGGGAGCGGCCTTAAAGTGGCCAGCAGAGCATGTTTCCGATTTCGAGGTAGCTGCATATTTCTTCCTCTTAGCGCGAGCCTAGAACTCAACCGGAGTCAGGATTGGAGGCGCCAGGGGGAAAGCGGATCGGGTATGTGCGTCAGCACGCATGTAAGGAGCTTATGGTGTTCACGCCGGACAGCCGTGGGTCGTGGCTTTCGGCAGCGGACTCCGGAGGTCGGAAGATCGGTGGGCGGCAAGGAATTGACGATGGTTCTGCCGCCTGGAGTGTCCTCGAGGCGATCAGGCAAGGGCCATGATACTGGCGAGGACTGCACCCGCGCCCAGTCCGAGGTCGAAAGCGATATTCCAGGCGGCACTTGCTTGCTCTGTCCGAGCCGGCGTTTGCGCACGTCGCATCATCAGTGTCAATGCGGCAGTTTGCATCATGCCGGCCCCAGCGCCAACCGCGGCGCTGGCTCCAATCTTTACCAGCGGGGTTGAAGCGGGGACTGTGAAGCAGGCGACGGAAATCACCAACAGAACGGCGGCGCTGGCGGCGGTGCCGACAGCTGACGAGTGATCGCACAACGCTCCACTGGCCAGGCGTCCGAGCGCGACAGTGCTCTGAGTGGCAAAAACCGCCAACACAGCAGCGATAGCAGTCGTCTCCGTGACCAGGGACGCCGCCGAGGAGAGCACCGCGGCATATAGAACGACAGCCAGCAGGTGGGCTGCCAGGGTCGCCAGCACCACGAGGACGCCCGCCACGTTCGAGAGACCAACACCCGAGGCTATACCGTCGGTGATCGGAGATGCCGGAGAATTCAACCTTGCGAGGTGCGCCGCCCCCTTGTCGGCGATGTTCTTGGCCACAGCCAACACGGGCAGGACTGCCAGGAGAGCGAACACTGTTCCGCCTAGGACCACGCCCGATGCACCGAAGCGCGCGGCCAGGAGGAGCCCGACGGGCGCTCCGACAGCACCGCCGATTGCTGAACCGAAGCCGTAGACGCCTAATGCCCAGCCCACATTCTCGGGCGCGGCGAGCTCCTTGGCCCATGCTGTGGCGGTTACCACGAACACCCCAAACCCGACCCCTAGGATGATTAAGCCTGGCCAGAGGATTCCGAAGGGCAACGCGGCCAGTCCGGCGGCAATGGCCAGCAATGCCATCCTGACCACCCGGGCACGGTTCCGCGTCCAAGGGCCTACTGCCAGGACAAAAGGCTGGATGAGGACCACAACCACCATCAGTACTCCCACTACTACCCCTGCAGGGGC
Source organism: Pseudarthrobacter sp. TAF60_1 (assembly GCF_052113505.1). Classification (NCBI taxonomy): domain Bacteria; kingdom Bacillati; phylum Actinomycetota; class Actinomycetes; order Micrococcales; family Micrococcaceae; genus Pseudarthrobacter; species Pseudarthrobacter sp. TAF60_1. Next base: position 878 of record NZ_JBFRDI010000030.1, on the reverse strand, counting down.
CTGGGCGGTAGTGTAGATGAGCGGCGCGCCGGAGTAGAAGCAATAGAAGCTTGCAAATGCGCCACCAGAGGCTCCCGCCAAATTGATGACACCTGGTGACTGCGGCCGACCGGTGCCCGTACCGCTTCTGAACACCATCAGTAGGCCCTTTCAGATGGAAGATTTGGGCTCCACCCCGGCCATCGGTGCTCACTGCCCAAGATTCTGGAGAAGCACAAACGTCCGGCGCAGTGCAGCTCACGGGCCTGAAAGCCTCCGGGACACGGTGGGGCAGGCCTATGTTTCAGCGCTTAACTCTCCGCTTAAGGTTTCAACAAGCGAATAGATCGGGCAACGAAGTCGAACCCCCATGAAGAGCTTCCGGTAAATGGATCGAAAAGACAGCGAGAACCGGAAACCCTTGAGTGATGGGCTCCTAGCTACGGCAAGCTAGCGGTTCGTGAGCCTGTGCCTGCTTTGCCGGGAATCCAGCAGTCGCTGGCCACGCCGTGGCCGCCTTAATCCATGCTGTCAGGTCGACCTGCCATCTTGGGAGACCGAAAGGTACTCCAGACACCCGTTGATGACAGGCGGTAACTGAGCGGGCGGCGGCGCAATTCGCTATATGTAGTACCTGACTGGCGTTGCTTGATCCACACCCGTCGGGGGTCTGCATCACGGCCGGTGCTGGAGACCTTGCAAAGCCTACGTTCCTGCCAAAACAGGAGCGGCTGCGGTTACGGTGGCGATGGCGTTTTCGAAGCGTTCGAGGCCGGTGGTGATTTCTTCGGCCGTGACCACGAGGGCGGGGATGAGGCGGACGACGTTTCCGGCGGGGCCGCAGGTGAGGGTGAGCAGGCCCTCGGCGGTGGTGGCCTGCTGGACCGCTGCTGCCGTGG
>NZ_JBFRDI010000029.1:0-8236 GCF_052113505.1 Pseudarthrobacter sp. TAF60_1 | reverse complement strand
GGTCCGGCGGCGTTGAGGCGGCCGCCGGCGCCGAGGAACAGGCCGGTGCCGATCGCGCCGCCGATGGCGATCATCTGGATCTGCCGCGGTTTGAGGTTCTTGTGATAGCCCTTGTCCTCCGCGTGGAGGGAACTTTCCGAGGCGTGCGCATGACCGCCGTCGATCACGTGGTCAGGGATGGGGGTGGGGGGATTCGACATGAGGGGAGTGTCCTTTGAAATCCGGGAGCGGTTGGTGGGCCCGGGCACGCTGGGTGCAGGGCCTGTGTTTGCGTGCGGTTGGGGACTACTTGCTGAGGTTGGCCAGGCGTTCAGGGCTGAGGAGTTCCTGGAGCTGAACGGCAGTGAGCAGGCCGTGTTCCAGGACGAGTTCAGCGACGCCCTTGCCCGTGGCGAGTGCTTCCTGGGCGATGGCGGTGGCGGTGGCGTAGCCCAGGTGGGGATTCAGGGCTGTGACCAGACCAATGGACTGTTCCACGGTCCGCCGGAGGTGCTCGGTGTTGGCAGTGATGCCGCGAACGCAGCGGGCCGTGAGGGTGCGGCAGGCTGCTTCGAGGTGGGAGATGCTCTTGTGGAGGCTGTGGACGATGATGGGTTCGAAGGCGTTGAGCTGGAGCTGGCCGGCTTCGGCGGCCATGGTGATGGTGACGTCGTTGCCGATGACTTCGTAGGCCACCTGGCTGACCACTTCCGGGATCACCGGGTTGATCTTGCCGGGCATGATGGAAGACCCGGACTGCACGGCGGGCAGGTTGATCTCGCCGAAACCCGCGCGCGGCCCGGAGGAGAGCAGGCGGAGGTCGTTGCAGATCTTGGAGAGTTTCACGGCCACACGCTTCAGCACACCGGACAGGTGGACGAAGGCCCCCACGTCCTGGGTGGCCTCGATGAGGTCGACGGCGGTGACCAGGGGCAGGCCGGTGATCTCGGCCAGGTGCCGGCAGGCCGCCTCGGCGTAGCCGGCGTGGGCGTTCAGGCCGGTGCCGATGGCGGTGGCGCCGAGGTTGATCTCGTGGATCAGCAGTTCCGCTTCGGCCAGCCGCAGGCGGTCCTCGCCGATGGTCACCGCGTAACTTCCGAACTCCTGGCCCAGCGTCATGGGGACGGCGTCCTGCAGCTGCGTGCGCCCCATCTTCACCACGGTGCGGAATTCCAGCGCCTTCTCGGCGCAGGCTTCCTCGAGTTCTGCCAGGGCAGCCAGGAGCTCGCGGGCGGCGAAGATGGTGCCCAGTTTCACGGCCGTGGGGTAGACGTCGTTAGTGGACTGGCTGAGGTTCACGTGGTCGTTGGGGTGCAGGCGTGCGTAGTCGCCCTTGGGGTGGCCCAGGATCTCGAGGGCCCGGTTGGCGATGACCTCGTTGGCGTTCATGTTGGACGACGTTCCCGCGCCGCCCTGGATCACGTCCACCACAAACTGGCCACTGAGTTTGCCGTCCATCACGTCGGCGCAGGCCTGCTCGATGGCTTCCGCCCGTTCAGTGTCCAGCAGGCCGAGCTCGTGGTTGGTCCGGGCGGCGGCGAGTTTCACGGCGGCGAGGCCGCGGACCAGATGCATGTTGGAGGACAGCGGTTGCCCGGTGATGGGGAAGTTTTCCACGGCGCGCAGGGTGTGGACTCCCCAGTAAGCCCCGGCGGGGATGTCGCGGTCGCCGAGGAGATCGTGCTCGGACCGGGTTTGCTGGGCAACGTCAGTGGGGTCAAGAGTGGTCAGGGTTGTCATGGGTGTCCTCAGAGGGCTTCGTTGACGTGGTTGGACAGGAAATTTGTGGGCTGGACCAGGCCGATTTGGTGACCGCCGCCCAGGACGGGGGCGGTCCCGATGCCGGCCAGCCGCGCGGTGTCGAGGCCGAGGAACTCGAGGATGTGGACGGTGGCGGGCATCCGGGCGCGGTCGCCGCCGTCGGAAATTTTCACAGCCACGGCCCGGCCGTCCGGCAGGCCCACCAGCTGAACACCCTCGAAACCGTCCTTCGCCACGGCGCCCGGGAGCAGCCGCATCAGTTCGGTGACGTCCCGTCGTTCCCCGGCCACCATCTCAGGGTGTTGCCGCATGGCGAGTCCGACGGCGGCTTCCGCACGCAGCGGGACGGCCGCGCCGTCGTCGGGGGTGCTTGCAGGAGTAGTGGCCGCGGCGGAAGCTGCAGCGGCCGCGATGGTGCCGAAGGCGCGGGCCATGCCGCGGAGGGTGAGGGCGAACAGCGGGGTGCCGCAGCCATCGGTACTGCGGGCGAACGGTTCCTCGCCGGCGAGTTCGGTGACGGCGGATGCGACCAGTTGCTGCAGCGCGTGCGAGGGGTCCAAATAGCCCTTGACTGGCCAGCCGTTGATGACGCAGGTGGCGGCCATGGCGGCGTGCTTGCCGGAGCAGTTCTGGGTCACTTGCGTGGGGTGGAGGCCGGCGCGCAGCCAGTTCTCGCGCTCGATGGTGCCGTAGGGGAGGTCGGTGCTGTTCTCCAGATCGCTCGCCGTGAGGCCGTGCATGGCGAGGATGCGCTGGGTGCCGCCGCGGTGCCTGGATCCGCCGGAGTGGCTCGCGGCGGCCAGGGCCAGGAGATCGGCCGGGAGTTTCAAGCCGGCACGGACCATGGCCACGGCCTGCAACGGCTTCAGTGCGGAGCGCGGGTAGAGCGGGGCCAGCGGGTCGCCGGCGGCGGCGAGGATGGTGCCGTCCCGGGCCGTGGCGATGGCCGAGCCGTAGTGGATGCTTTCCACGAGGCCGTCGCGGGTAGCGACAACCAGGGGTGCGTGCTGCGGGAGGTTCCCGGCGTCGTTTGCGGTCTGGGCAGCATGAAGTGCAGGGGCAGGCATGGAGTCCTTGGGTTGCTGGGGATACGTGCTGAAGCGTTAGTGATTGAGGATGGAATCGAGGGCGACGCCCACTGCGTGGAGGTGGTCGGCCATCGCGCTGGTGGCTTCGTCGGCGGAGCCGGCTTCGATGGCCTCGAGGATCCGCTGGTGTTCGGCATCGGAGGCATGCTGGCGGTCGGCCACCATGTTCAGGGTCTCGGACTGGAAGGCCAAGGCGCCCCTGATGTCGGCCACCACGCTGGCGAACACCTTGTTTCCGCTGGCCCGGGCGATGGCGGCGTGGAAGCTGGAGTCCAGGGCCACCCAGGACTCGGGATCGGTTTCGGTGGTCATGGCGGCGACGATGTGCCGCATCGTCTCGAGTTCGTCCTCTGTCCGCCGTTTGGCGGCGAGCCCTGCTGCGGGAACTTCGATGTGGGGGCGGGCTTCGGTGAGGTCCCGGGCGGAGTACTGCCCCAGCGTGAGGTCGTTTGCCACCTTGTCGGCCACCACAAAGGTGCCCTTGCCGGTCTTGGTAACCGTGAGGCCCAGTGCTGTGCAGGAGCGCAGGGCTTCGCGGATGACCGAGCGGCTGACCCCGTACTGCTGTGACAGGGACGCCTCGGAACTGAGCTTCCCGCCTACCGCTACCGTGCCGGACTCGATGTCCGCACGGATGGCGTTGAACACCGCTTCGGCCGCGCTGAGCCGGGTCAGGGGCTGGACTGCCGCGGCGGCCGCTGGCTGGAGTGCGTGGGACTGCTCTTTGGATGGATCTGCAGGCTGTCCTGCTGTCCGGCTGTCTGACAGGTTCACGCTTTAAATATGGCACCGGTCACACTGCATGTCAAGCGCCTGCCCGGCCAGCACCACCACGCGCCTCTGTGAACCGGTGCGCAGGCACCCGGCCGCGGGCCGCCGTCGTTCTTTCCGCAGTTCCTAGAATTTCTCCAGCCGGCGCAGCGCCGGGCCGGGGTCCACGCCGTCATCGGCAGCCGCGATCAACAGCAGCGATCGTGCTTCTTCGAAGCAGGCGCTGCAGCCCAAGAGATGTGCCCGGAGCCCCGGCATGCTGTCCGGCGCGCCGCTGAGCAGGATCTCAACGTAGGCGTCAACCGTGTCGAAGCAGTCGTCGCAGGAAATCCACGGTTCAGCCGCCAGGGTCAGCCGGCGCACGGATTCCGGGGTCAGGTTTCGGCGGGGCGTAGTCATGAGATCACTCTCGATGTGGTTGGTGTCGCGGGGAGGTAGCCGGCGAGCGTCAGGTGCGCCCGGAGCCGGCCACGGGCGTCGTGAAGAGCCTTGTAGAGGGCGTTGCGGGTGCTGCCCAGGCGGTCAGCCAGCACGTCGATGGGCACCTCGTCCACGAGCAGCGCCAGCACCACCAGGCGCTGGTGCGGTGTGAGGGCCTCCTCGATTGCCTGCCCGACGGCGGCAGATAGTTCCGTACCCTCCAGCAGTTGCTCGGGGGAGCTTTGGGCCGCCCGCCGCTCCGGGACCGAGTCAAGGTCGAGCTCGCGGTGGCGCCACATGTTCCGCCTGACTTCGACGGCGGCATGCAGGATGCCGAACTTGTATGCCCACGTGGTGAACCTGCTGCGGCCTTCGAAGCTGGACAATTTGCCGAGGACGTCCATCATGGCCTCGTCGGCGGCCTGGTTCACCAGCTCATCCACCCGGACCGCGCCGATGGCGGGCAAGCCGTAATACATCTGCGACACCTGGTGCCGGGTTGCCTTGACCAGGAGCTGGTGGAGCTGCAGGAGTGCCTCATCGTGGCCCGGGCCCGGGGTGCTGAGGAGCGCCACCCAGTCAGGGTCGGAAGGTCTCGGACGCACTTCCTGCGTGGCTGCGAGCTCGGGGCCGTCCAGCGTGGCCATGTGACTACTCCCGTCCGCTTGGTTCGCCCACGGGCCCGGCGATGCGGACCGCCAATTCCGGCGGACAACCCTTGTCCACCAGTTTGAGTAGCTCGTGGATGTCCACTCCCCGGGTGCCTGCCATGCGTGACGCCAGCGTAGCAGGGAACCCTGCCTCGATCAGCAGCCGCCCGCGCCAGGCGACGATTGCATCCCATTCGTTTCGGGGCGATCCGGCCCCCGTCTGTGCTTCTACTTCCCGCTGAGTCTTCATACCCACTTAGTGTCATCCGGGCCGCCGCTCTTACCCCGCTACGGAGAAAAAGGACCCGGAAAGATTTCCGTCCGGCGGCGGTAAGACTCCGGCGCCAGCTGACACTAATGTGCCATGGGCACCCGCCCATACGAAAGGAGATTCAACCGTGGAAACCATGACATCCCATAGGCGGCCCAAGCTCGCCGTCGTGTTTGCCTTGCTGGCTGTTTCGGGCGGCCTGACCGCCGCGTATTCAGTGGGAGCGGCGCCCGCGCAGCCCGCAGTCCAGGAAGCCGCCGTCGTGTCCATGGCCCACAACCATGGTTCCGGCAGCTCCAATTCCGTACCTGCCGCACAGCTTGAGCTGCGCCTGGGAATGCGGACGCTTTGGGCGCAGCACATGGAGTGGACCCGCCTCGCGATCGTCGATTTCGCCTCCGGATCGGCTGGCTTCGACACCACCGCAGGGCGGCTGCTGCAGAACCAGGTGGACATCGGCAATGCCATCAAGCCGTTTTACGGTGAGGCTGCCGGAGCCCGGTTGACCACCTTGCTGCAGTCACACATCACCGACTTCGTTGGTCTGTTCCAGGCAGCCAAGGCCCAGGACACCACGGCACTCGAAGCGGCCAAGACTGCCGTTTACGCCAACGCCCAGGAGATCGCCGACTTCCTGGCAGCCGCCAACCCGCGGAACTGGAGTCAGGACGCGATGCGTTCCATGATGAAGGAGCACATCGACCAGACCATCTCCTACGGCAGCGCTGAACTGAACGGACGGTACGCCGACGGCATCGCCACCTACGACCTGGCGGAACAACACATGCTGATGATGGCTGACGAGCTCAGTGACGGCCTCATCAACGCCTTCCCCGGCAGGTTCCGCTGATCGCCTGACCGGTAGGTTCGCGCCGAACGGGTGGGAACCCTTCCAAACCGGGGCCTTTCTGCCCTTCCGGCCGTGACAGCAGTTCTGTCAGGGTGAACTATGAGGCCCATCTCCGCCTGGAACCGCCGAGTGGTGGCCGCGGTACTTGCGGCCGTGCTGGCGGCTGGCGCCATCGTGCTGGCAGTGGTGTTGTCCGCTCGCCCGCAGTCGGGCGGACCGCCGTCGGGAGTTTCCACATCCTCTAGCGGCGCGTCCCCAGCGGGCGGAACCTCCGCAGCACCGACCGCGACGGCGGTTCCCGGCACATTCGAGGCGACGTCCCCGGTCACCAGCGAGCCGCCGGTGGTTATTCCTGAACCTCCGGTGGCTCCACCGGTGATCCAACCGCCGGTGCCGCCGGAGCCTCCGGTCGCTCCCCAGCCGCCGCCGGCAGTGCCGTTCCCGAGGGCCCTCCTGGGGCAGGATCTTGAAGTGCTGCCGGGCGCCGGCCGGGTGGTTGCCCTGACCTTCGACGCCGGAGCCAACTCGGCAGGCTTGCCCAAGATCCTCCAGGCGCTGGCAAATGCCGGAGTCCCGGCGTCGTTCTTTCTGACCGGCAACTGGGCGAACGCGAACCCGGCGGGCGTTTCTGCGATGAGGGCCGCCGGCCACCGCGTGGGCAACCACTCCATGACGCATCCAGGCTTTACCGGACTGCCGGATGATGGCATAGCGGCCGAGGTGCGGGGCGCGGAGCAGGCCATCCTCGCCGCCGGCGCCGACCCAACACCGTTCTTCCGCTTTCCTTTCGGAGAACGGGACGCGCGCACCATCGCAGCCGTGAACAACCTCGGTTATGTGCCGGTGCGGTGGACGGTGGATACCCTCGGGTGGAAGGGGACCAGCGGAGGCTTCACCGCCCAGCTGGTGGCTGACCGGGTGCTGTCCGCCCTGCGGCCCGGAGAGATTGTCCTGATGCACATCGGGTCGAACCCCGACGACGGCACCACACTTGACGCCGACGCCCTCCCGCAGATCATCGACCGCGTTAGGCAGGCGGGCTACAGCTTCGTCACGTTGGATAGCCTGCTGTAGGCCCGCCGTCCCTCCGTCACGTCCGTTCTTTCTTCCAAGCGCGCAGGCGCCAGGCCACCAGCGCGGCCACGGCGACTGCTGCAATGACGACGGCGATATCCCGGCCGGCAGCCTTGGCTACTGCCTCGTAGGAGTTGCCGGCAAGGTAGCCCAGCAGGACAAAGCCGATGCCCCAGGTGAGGCCGCCCGCAGCGTTGAAGAGTAAGAACCGCCCGTACGGCATTCGGGACGTGCCGGCCAGAGCGGGCATCACGGCGCGGAAGAAGGCAACGAACCGCCCGAGGAAGACCGCCCACCCTCCTCTGCGGCGAAGGAAGTCCTGCGCCTTCTTTATCTGTATCCTGTGCCGGGTCATCGCTTTGGACTTCACGAGCCGGGGGCCTAAATGTTTCCCGACCTCGTAGCCCACGGTGTCGCCCAGGATGGCGGCCACTACCGCGACAGTCATCATTGCCGGGAGTTGAACTTCGCCGCGGCTGGCCACCACACCGCCCAGCACAGCCGCCGTTTCGCCAGGAATAACAAAGCCGACGAACAGCGCGTCTTCGGCGAACACCAGGCAGAAGACCGCGATGTAGGCCACGAGCGGACTGACGTTCAGGATGCCGTCAATGAAGCCGCTCATGGGGAAATACTAGGCCCGCGGGGGGTGGCGTCGTCGAGGTACATCCAGGTGTCGTCGGCTGGGACGGCTCCTTCGAGGTGGACGTTGAACCAGAGGGTGATGGTTTGGCCTCTGTAGGCGCTGAGGTCTGCGGTGACTTGGGTCCAGGTGCCGGAGTCGCTGGCGAGTTTGAAGAGGCTGCGCAGGACGGTGCCGGTGGTGGAGCGGATTTGTGCTTCCGCCCAGTCGTAGCGGCAGGCGGTGCCGTTGCAGGTTTCGTCGACGGTGTGTGGCTGGTACCAGAAGGACAGGGTGGAGGTTCCGGTGGCGGGGACGGTGAGGGTTTGGGAGAGGCTGCTGTCTCCGAGGGGTTCCGCGCCGGAGACCACGCCGAGGAGAGCGGAACCGGTTCCGGTGCGGGCGGTGGTGGWGGCTACGGGGGCGCGGACGCCGCCGGTGGTCCAGCCGGTGAGGCCTGATTCGAATCCGCCGTTGGTGATTGTTCCCCCCGTGGACGCCGCGGCGGGGGTGACGGGGGCGGATGCGGTGGAGGCGGGGGAGGTGCCGATGGCGTTGGTGGCGGTGACGGTGAAGGTGTAGGCGGTGCCGTTGGTGAGTCCGGTGATGGTGGTGCTGGTTGCGGGCGGGTTGCCGGTGACGGTCACGGGGGTGAGGTTGGTGGTGCCGGTGCGYGGGGTCACGGTGTAGGAGGTGATGGGTGAGCCGCCGTTGTTCGGTGCGGTCCAGGACACGGTGGCGGAGGCGTTC
>NZ_JBFRDI010000028.1:0-8972 GCF_052113505.1 Pseudarthrobacter sp. TAF60_1 | reverse complement strand
CAATGCCCCGTGCTCGTCACACCGATCCCGGTCGTGAAATCCAGATACGACTTGCCATCAGTCGCGTGGATCCAGCTGCCAAGGGCATGATCAACCACCAACGGGGTTGCTTGCTTGAGAAGAGGGCTAAGAGAAGTCATGCCTCCAATTGTCCCCGAAATTGAATGATTGTCAACAATCGGCAGGAAGGATTAGAGTGGAGGCGTGGACACACTAAATGAGACGCCGGACACAAAACGCCGGCCAAAGGTTGTCATTTTGACGACGGAGGGCGTTACTCCTCCCCATAACCTCGCTAACATCCGGCAGCAGGCCGATGTGGTGATGACAGATGCGGCCGGCCTGGCCGGGGCGCTTCCGGGCGCCGAGGTCATTTTCCTCTGGGACTTCTTCTCCACTGCACTGCGGGATGTTTGGCAGCACGCCGATTCGCTTCGCTGGGTGCATGTTGCGGCGGCGGGCGTGGACTCCTTGCTCTTCGATGAACTGTGTGAGTCCGACGTTCTGGTCACCAACGCCCACGGCGCCTTCGACGAGTCCATCGCGGAGTTTGTGCTTGCCTCGGTCCTGGCGCACGACAAGCAGCTGTACATCAGCAAGGACCTTCAGCAGCAGAAGGTGTGGAAGCACCGCGAAGTCCAGCGGACGGCGGGGCAGAACGCACTGGTGGTCGGCACCGGGGGCATCGGACGAGCTACGGCCAGGCTCCTGAAAGCCGTGGGCCTGAATGTCCTCGGTGCCGGGCGCACCGTGCGCAGCCGGGACGCCGACTTCAACGAGGTGGTTTCCAGCGCAGACTTGGCCAGCCACGCCGGCTGGGCGGACCACGTGGTAATGATCGCCCCCCTGACCGTGGACACCCGCGGCATCCTCAGCACCGAAGTGTTGCAGGCGATGAAGCCGTCCGCGCATGTGGTGAATGTCGGCCGGGGCGCCCTCGTTGACGAAGACGCTCTGGTGGAGGCTCTACGGAACGGTGACATCGCGGCTGCCTCGCTGGATGTCTTCCATGTCGAACCGCTGCCGGCCGGCCACCCGTTCTGGGGCATGGACAACGTCCACATTTCCGCTCACATGTCCGGCGATGTCGTGGGCTGGCGCGAGACGCTGGCCAACCAATTTGAAAAGAACCTCGGCCTTTGGTTGCACAGCAGGCCCCTGGTCAATCGGGTGGACAAGAAGCTGGGCTACGTCACGAAGTAGCTCCACCCAGCCAGGTAACCCACTTCCGCACCAAAGGCATAACGTCCGACGGCGACGGCGCCGCCCACTCGTGGTGGGAAGCGCCGTCGCCGTACTTTACTTGAATGGTCAGATCTACTTGCGCAGTGAGCTGGCGATCTGGGCCATGACGGTGTTATCGGCCAGGGTGGTGGCGTCGCCGGTGTCGCGGCCTTCTGCGATGTCTTTGAGGAGGCGGCGGACGATTTTGCCGGAGCGGGTTTTGGGTAATTCCGGGACCACGAGGATGGTTTTGGGTTTGGCGATAGGGCCGATTTCCTTGCCGACGTGGTTGCGGAGTTCGGCGATGATGGCGTCGCCGGTGTCCACGGCGTCGCCGCGGAGGATGACGAACGCCACGACGGCTTGGCCGGTGGTTTCGTCCGCTGCGCCGACAACGGCGGCTTCGGCCACTGAGGGGTGGGAGACGAGGGCGGATTCGATTTCGGTGGTGGAGAGGCGGTGCCCGGAGACGTTCATAACGTCATCCACCCGGCCCAGGAGCCAGATGTCGCCGTCCTCGTCCCTCTTGGCGCCGTCGCCGGCGAAGTACATGGCTTCGAAGCGGGACCAGTAGGTGTCCTTGAACCGTTCGGGGTCGCCCCAGATGCCGCGGAGCATGGCAGGCCAGGGTTCCCGGATGACCAGGAAACCGCCGTGGCCGTTGGGCACGGACGCGCCGTTCTCGTCTACGACGTCCACGGCGATGCCGGGCAGCGGGACCTGGGCGGAGCCGGGCTTGGTGGCGGTCACGCCCGGGAGTGGGGCGATCATCTGCGCGCCGGTTTCGGTCTGCCACCAGGTGTCAACGATCGGGGTCGTGTTGCCGCCGATGACGTCCCGGTACCACATCCAGGCTTCGGGGTTGATGGATTCGCCGACCGAACCGAGCACACGCAGGGAGGACAGGTCGTACTTGTCCGGGATGTCCCGGCCCCACTTCATAAACGTCCGGATCGCGGTGGGGGCGGTGTAGAGGATGGAGACCTTGTATTTTTCGATGATCTCCCACCAGCGGCCCTGATGCGGGGAATCCGGGGTGCCTTCGTACATCACCTGGGTGGCGCCGTTGATGAGCGGCGCGTAGGCGACGTAGGAGTGGCCGGTGACCCAGCCGACGTCGGCCGTGCACCAGTACACGTCCGTCTCAGGGTGGAGGTCGAACACGGCCTTGTGCGTGTAGGCGCCCTGGGTGAGGTACCCGCCGGTGGTGTGCAGGATGCCCTTGGGTTTGCCCGTGGTCCCGGAGGTGTAAAGGATGAACAGCGGGTGCTCGGAATCGTGGCCCACCGCTGTGTGCTCAGTGGAGGCGGCCTCTACGGTGTCGGCCCACCAGTGGTCCCGGCCCGAAACCCAGGTGACGCGCTGACCGTTGCGCTTGACCACCACCACGTTCTGCACCGTATGTCCGGGGCGGGAAAGAGCGTCGTCGACAGCGGTCTTCAAGGCGCTGGGCTTGCCGCGGCGGTAGGTGCCGTCCGCGGTCACCACGAGCTTGGCTTCGGCGTCCTCAATCCTGGAGCGCAGTGCGTCGGCCGAGAACCCGCCGAACACCACAGAATGCACGGCACCAATCCGGGCGCAGGCCAGCAGGGTGATCACCGCTTCGGGAATCATCGGCAGGTAGACGGCCACGCGGTCACCCTTGACTACGCCGAAGGACTCGAAAGCGTTCGCGGCCTTCTTCACCTCTTCAGTCAGCTGCGCATACGTGTAGGTGCGGGTGTCGCCGGGTTCGCCCTCGAAGTAGATGGCCACCCGGTCACCGCGGCCGTTCTCCACGTGCCGGTCCAGAGCGTTGTACGCGGCATTGACTTCCCCACCCACGAACCACTTCGCGAACGGCGGGTTGGACCAGTCAAGCGCCTGGTCAAAGTCCTTGGACCAGGTCAGCAGCTCACGCGCCTGCCGGGCCCAAAAAGCAGGGCGGTCCGCGTCAGCCTCGGCGTAATCAGCTGCCGTGACAACGGCGTCGGCAGCAAACTCAAGGCTGGGCGGAAACTTGCCGTTCTCAGGCAACACGTCAGCGGCGGCCGGGTGCAGGGGATCTTCACGGACCGGTTCGGTTGTTGACATGAATGTCCTTTCCAACATGAAGTGGTTACCAGCCTCGTTCGGCGAGGCGGTGCGGCTGCGGAATCTCGTCCACGTTGATGCCCACCATGGCTTCGCCCAGGCCGCGGGAGGCCTTGGCTATGACGTCGGGATCGTCGAAGAAGGTGGTGGCCTTCACGACGGCAGCGGCACGCTGGGCGGGGTTGCCGGACTTGAAGATGCCGGAGCCAACGAACACGCCGTCGGCACCGAGTTGCATCATCATCGCAGCGTCGGCGGGGGTGGCGATGCCGCCGGCTGTGAACAGGACCACGGGAAGCTTGCCGGCAGCGGCAACTTCCTTGACCAGTTCGTACGGCGCCTGCAGTTCCTTGGCCGCAACATACAGCTCGTCCTCGGGCAGTGCGGCAAGCTTGGCGATTTCGGCGCGGATCTGGCGCATGTGGCCGGTGGCGTTGGAAACGTCACCGGTGCCGGCCTCGCCCTTAGACCGGATCATGGCCGCGCCCTCGTTAATGCGCCGCAGTGCCTCACCTAGGTTGGTGGCGCCACAGACAAAGGGAACCTTGAACTTCCACTTGTCGATGTGGTTGACGTAGTCGGCCGGGGTCAGGACCTCGGACTCGTCAATGTAGTCAACGCCCAGGGACTGCAAGACCTGGGCCTCAACGAAGTGGCCGATCCGGGCCTTGGCCATGACCGGCACGGAGACGGCGTCGATGATCTTGTCGATCATGTCCGGATCGGACATGCGGGACACGCCGCCCTGGGCGCGGATATCGGCCGGAACACGTTCCAGCGCCATCACAGCAACGGCACCGGCGTCTTCGGCGATGCGGGCCTGTTCGACGTTGACGACGTCCATGATGACGCCGCCCTTGAGCATCTCAGCCATGCCCCGCTTCACGCGGCTGCTGCCCGTGACGCTGTTGGATGCACCTTGTTGGTTTTGGCTCATGCCGGACCTCTTTACCGATGGATCGATTGGTTATTGTTGACAATACTACGGTGTTGACCGCGGCGCTTGGGATCGTACTCCCTAAATCTAGCGGTAGGATTGTTGACAATCGTGACGTCGCGCACATAGCCTGAGGTCAACCCGAAAGTAAGCAACGTGGACCTCAATCCCAGGAAGTAAGGCAGAACTATGGCCCGGTACATCAACATCACCCTTGAGAAGCGTGGAGTTACCTGCAAGGCGCTCCTCCTCGACGACGCCGCGCCCCGCACGAGCAAAGCGGTCTGGGACGCCCTGCCGCACAGTAGCCAGGTGTTCCACGGCAAGTACGCCCGGAACGAGATATACAACTTGGTTCCGGCCTTCGCGCCGAAGGAGCCCGGCGCCGAGAACACGACAGTCACCCCGATCCCCGGCGACGTTTGCTACTTCACATTCACGTCCAACGATCTGAAGACGCCCTCGCATGGCTACGAGGCGGATTCGGACACCGATGAGGTCCAGACCATCGTTGACCTGGCTGTCTTCTATGGCCGCAACAACCTGTTGCTTAACGGCGACACGGGCTGGGTCCCCGGAAACGTATTTGCCACCATCGTTGAAGGCCTCGACGAGATGGCGGCGGCCTGCCAGGACATCTGGATGGGAGGGGCGCGCGATGAGACGCTGACCTTCTCCCGCGCTGAGGACTCTGAGTAAAAGCCGCATATCTAGGCGACGAAGACCGGCTGGCTGCACATAACGTGCAGCCAGCCGGTCTTAATTCTGCGGTTAGTCAGCGCCGGTCAGTTAGCGCTGTGCCGCAGGCACATGAGGGCGTAGGCGCGGGCCGCCGCCACAAGTTCTGCGATACTTACCGATTCGTTGACCTGATGGGCCTGGTCATTGAGTCCGCCGGGTCCCATCACGATGGCCGGGACTCCGAGGTCGCGGGCAATAAAGCCACCGTCGCAGGCAGCCGTCCAGCCGGTAACAGCGCTGCTCACACCGGCGTCGGCCAGTGCGGCGACCGAGTTGCTCACCAAGGGGTGGTCTTCAGAGGTACGGAAGCCCGGCATCTCCATGGTGACCGCTGCCTCCACCGAGATGCCGTCCGTATCAATGTAGGCTTCGCTGATCTGTGCGCGGAGTCGGTCCAGGATCAGCTGGGCATCGTCGTCGGGCATGAGCCGGCGGTCCAGGGAAACGGTGCACTCGGCAGCCACCATGGACGTTCCGGTTCCGCCCCGTATGAGGCCGATGTTCCAGCTTCCGGCCCCCAGCAGGGCGTCTTGGTCTGCCTGCAGCCTGGCGTGGTCCGCACGGATTAGTTCCAAGATTTTCGTGGCGGCGTCGATGGCGTTCCGGCCGTCGGCGGGACGGCCCGAGTGGGCCGATTTGCCGGTGACTTTCAGCTCGATGTAGCTGTCGCCGCGGCAGCCGATCACCGTTTCGAGGTCGGTGGGCTCGGCCACCACGCACCCTGAGTAGGAAAACACCGAATCCGCCAACGCGGCGGAGGTGTAGGCCCGGATACCAATGCCCAGATCCTCCTCGTCCACCGTGCATGCCAGCGCGGCGTTGCCGGGCAGTTCCGCCCCGGCATCCTTAAGGGCCTTCAAAGCAATAAGGACTGCTGCCAGTCCGCCCTTCATGTCCGTGGAACCGCGGCCGAAGAGCCTGCCGCCCCGTACGTATGGCTCAAACGGCGGACGCTCCCAGCCGGTACCTGCGGGCACCACATCAGAATGGGCCAGGAACAGCAGCCCCGGATGTGCTCCGCCGGGCAGGACGGCCGTGAAGTTCGGCCGTCCCGGCGCCACCGTTTGAGTTGACACTTCAAGGCCCGCACCTAGGCTGAAGTCCTTCAGGACCTCCACCGTTGCCTCCTCCGTGCCGCCGGGGTTTTCGCCTGCGGCGGCCACCAAGGCGGTGGTCAGCGCGACAAGGTCGTCTTCGCTGATCAGGTCAAGGACCTGCTTTTCCAAGGCCTTCCGGGCAGAATCCGGCTGGGCCTTCTGCTCAAGAGCGGCGGTTTTCAAGCGTCGGCTCCGTCTTTTAGGGCTTCCAATTCACGGTCCATGGCGCGGCGGAGCCGGATGATGCCTTCCTCCGCCCGTTCGGGTGTGGTGGAGGCGAAGCAGAGCCGCAGGGCGTCGCCGAACTTTCCGCTGGCCGACAGGGCCGGCCCCGGAATAAAGGCTACGCCTTCGGCCAGCGCCGTCTCGAAGAGCTTGTTGGTGGAGATCTGCGCGTCCTCGCCCTGGAGGGTGAGCCAGAGGAAGAAGCCGCCTTCGGGGTCGGTGGTGGTCACCCTGCTGCCGAGGTTGCGGCGCAGGCTTTCCTGCATGGCGTCTTTGCGCCGCTTGTACTCTGTGCGCAAGCCTGCAAGGTGAGTGTCCAGGCCGCCGCGGCGGATGAACTCGGCCACGATGTGCTGGGCTGGAACGTTGGCGCAGGTATCCATGGCCTGTTTGGCGTTGATGACCAGCTGCCGCAGGGACGGATCGGTGTCCACCCAGCCGACGCGCAGGCCAGGAGCAAGGATCTTGGAGAAAGTCCGGACGGAGAACAGCAGGGGATCCCCGGGGCTCAGTGCCTGCAGTGACGGCAGGTCCTCGCCCTCAAAGCGCAGCAGCCCGTAGGGGTCGTCGTCGATGATGACGGAGTTCCACTCGTGCGCCAGTTCCAGCAGCTGGTGGCGGCGGGGGAGCGAGAGGGTAGTGCCAGATGGGTTTTGGAAGTTGGGAATGGTGTAGATGGCTTTGGGCTTCCGGCCCGCGGCAGCCACCAGGTCTGGGAGGGCCTCGACGATGAGGCCGTTCTCGTCCATGGGCGCCTCGAGCAGTTCGGCGCCGTAACTGAGGGCGGTGGCGCTGCCGTTGGTGTAGGTGGGGCTTTCGACAATCACCAGATCGCCGGGATTGATGAAGATCTTGCAGGCCAGGTCCAGGCCCTGCATGCCGCCCGCGGTGATGGTGACTCGCTCCTCGGCGGTGGGATCCGAGGTCCCGGCCAGGTATTCCACTAGTGCCTTCAGCAGCACCGGCTCGCCCTCGGTGGCGCCGTAGGTCATGGAGCTGTGGTCGATGACCTTGTCCGCGATGTCGCGGAATTCTGCCAGCGGCACGGCTTCGTCGGCCGGGGAGCCCATGGCAAACCGGACAATGTCATGCGTCTGGGCCGCCAGCAGGGAGGTACTGGAATCAATAACAGAGCCGATGAGGCCGGCGGTCCGATGTGCAAGAGGCAGAGTGGCGCTGGAGCGGGTGGCAAAGTGGTCAACGGTCATGACTAGCCGCCTTTCTGAATGAGTTCGCGGGGGAAGCTGGTGAAGGTTTCCACGCCGTCAGCGGTGACGCGGATCGATTCGGAGAGTTCATATCCGTAGTTATCCATCCACATGCCGCCGATCAGGTGAAAGGTCATGTTCTCCGCAAGGATGGATTCATCCTCGGAGCGGATGGAGATGGTGCGCTCGCCCCAATCCGGCGGGTAGCCGACGCCAATCGAGTAACCGATGCGGGAGGGTTTTTCCAGGCCGTACTTGGCCAATGTCCAGTTCCAGGCCCGCGCCAGTTCACGTACGGGGACGTCGGGCTGCACTTCGGTCAGAACTGCGTTGAGGCCGTCCGCGACGGCGTCAGCCAGCTTTTCCAGACGTTCCGGCTTTTTGCCGAGCACCATGGTACGAGCCAGGGGTGTGTGGTAGCGCTTGTGGGCACCGGCCAGTTCGATGACCACGGCCTGGCCCGCCTCGAAGCGGTCCTCGCTCCAGGTCAGGTGAGGAGTGTCCGCTGCTTCGCCGGTGGGGAGCATAGGCACGATGGCCGGGTAGTCCCCACCTACCCCTCCTGCGCCTTTGATCTGGGCTTCGCTAATGGCTGCGGCGGCATCACACTGGCGGACGCCCACATCGATTGTCTCGACGGCGGCCTGCATGGCAGCCATGCAGACCTGCGCGGCTCCGCGCATCAGCTGCACCTCAGCCGGGGACTTGATCGAGCGCACCCAGTTGACCAGCTCGAAGCTGTCCACCAGGGTCCACTCCGGGATGGCATTGACCAGGGAGCGGTAGGCCTTGGGCGAGAAGAAGTGGGAATCCATTTCCAGGCCCACGCACCCCTTCGCTGCCGGGGCTATGAGGAAGCGCTCGCGCAGGGCGAAGGCCACCCAGTCGAAAGGGTGGACATGCGGTCGGTGGACGTACTGCTCCGGGTAACCGATGATGCAGTCCTGGGGAAGCCAGGTGGTACGGAAGGCGCCACCGGCGTCCATTGCCCGCGTAAAGAGGAGCATGGGTCCGCTCGCCGGCACAAAAACCAGCTGCGGGGTATAAAAGGACCAGGCGTTGTAGCCAGTGAGATAGTAAATGTTGGCTGGATCGGTGACCAGCAGGGCGCCCAGGCCTTGCTTTTCCATCCGCAACCGTACGCCAGCTAGACGCGCCGCGTACTCCTCTTCGCTGAAGAGCAAAGCACACCTCCAATGGGGATTAGTAGATTGTCTACAATGTAACCCTGTGGGAGGAATCACACAACTTTGCGGACTGGACAGCATCACGGGCTCGCACGTCTGATTGTTGACAATAAGATAATGTGACGAGCATTATTGGAGGCATGACTTCTCTTAGCCCTCTTCTCAAGCAAGCAACCCCGTTGGTGGTTGATCATGCCCTTGGCAGCTGGATCCACGCGACTGATGGCAAGTCGTATCTGGATTTCACGACCGGGATCGGTGTGACGAGCACGGGGCATTG
>NZ_JBFRDI010000027.1:0-10271 GCF_052113505.1 Pseudarthrobacter sp. TAF60_1 | reverse complement strand
GGCGCCCCGATCATCATGAACCCGGAGGACCTGGTCCTCTGGAAACAGGTCTACCCGGATGCTGACCCGGACCGGTACCACAGCGACGGTGACGTGTTCGAAGTCGGCGGGGCAACCCTGGAAGCCATCCACACCCCGGGCCATTCCCCGGGCTCCACCTGCTTCCACCTCGAAAGTGAGGGAACAGTCTTCACCGGCGACACCCTCTTCAACGGCGGACCCGGCGCCACCGGCAGGTCCTACAGCGACTACCCCACCATCCTGAAGTCGATCCGGGAACGGCTTTTGACGCTCCCGCCGGAGACCGTGGTACGTACCGGCCACGGGGATAACACCACCATTGGTGCCGAACGCGAAACGCTGGCTAAGGTGTCCGAATAAGGCACGGTCCGTGAATAGCAGGAACCCGTTGAGGCGCGCCAGGACAGCTGGCGCGCCTCAACGGGCGTTATGAACAAGAACGGCGCGAGCCGCAACGGAAGTTGGAACAATGAAGTTCGGTAAGCAGCCCGCCCCCGTCGCGGACATCAACGAGGACCACCTCGAAGTCCACAAGCCCAAGACCGAGGCCGCGGGTGTCAAGGCCGTGATGGTGGCCCTCGAACGCGCCGTGGCCCAGGCCGGCGTCACCCGGACGGCGCAGTCCCTGCTGCGGCTGAACCAGCAGGGCGGATTCGACTGCCCGGGCTGCGCCTGGCCCGAATCGGCCACGAAGCGCAAGGCGGCCGAGTTCTGCGAGAACGGGGCCAAGGCGGTGGCGGAGGAAAACACCCTCCGTACCGTGGGCGCGGAGTTCTGGGCCAAGCACTCGATCGCCGAACTCTCAACGAAGACCGAGTACTGGCTGGGCAACCAGGGCCGGCTGAGCGAGCCGGTGGTGATCCGAGAAGGGGAGACCCACTATTCCCCGATCTCCTGGGCCGATGCCTTCGACCTGATCGGCAAGCACATCCGGGCCTCCACGCCGGACCGCTGCGTCTTTTACACGTCCGGGCGCACCGCGAACGAGACCGCGTTTATGTACCAGCTGTTCGCCCGGTCCCTGGGCACGAACAACCTGCCGGACTGCTCCAACATGTGCCACGAGTCTTCAGGCTCGGCGCTGAACCCCACCATCGGCATCGGCAAGGGCACCGTGTCCCTGGAGGACATCCACGATTCCGAGCTCATCTTCGTGGTCGGCCAGAACCCGGGCACCAACCACCCCCGCATGCTCTCGGCACTGAAGGAGTGCAAGGACAAGGGCGGCAAAGTAGTGGCTGTCAATCCGCTGCCCGAGGCCGGCCTGTTCAACTTCAAGGACCCGCAGACCGTCTCCGGCGTCGTCGGCGGCGGCACGCCGCTGGCCGATGAGTACCTGCAAATCAAGGTGGGCGGTGACCTCGCCCTGTTCCAGGCGCTTGGCCACCTGCTCCTGGCGGAGGAAGAACGCAACCCGGGCACCGTCGTCGACCGTTCCTTCATCGACGCGCAAACCGACGGGTTCGACGCCTACCGCGACGCCCGCAAGGAACTGGACTGGGACGAGACCGAGAAGGCCACAGGCCTGTCCCGTCAGCAGATCGAAACCGTGGCCGGAATGCTGATCCGCTCCAAGGCCACCATCTTCTGCTGGGCCCTGGGCGTGACGCAGCAGCCGCACTCCGTGGACACCATCAAGGAAATGGTTAACGTCCTGCTCCTGCAGGGCAACTTCGGCAAGCCCGGCGCCGGCGCGTGCCCGGTCCGCGGGCACTCCAATGTGCAGGGTGACAGGACCATGGGCATCTGGGAAAAGCCCAAGGAATGGCTCCTCGATGCACTCGACAATGAGTTCGGGATCCAGTCCCCGCGCCACCACGGCTATGACGCCGTGGAAGCCGTGGAAGCGTTTGAGCGGAACGAGGTGGACGTTTTTGTGTCCATGGGCGGCAACTTCTCGCTCGCCTGCTCGGACACCGAAACGCTGGAAGCGGGCATGCAGCGGATTGGCCTGACCGTGCACATCTCCACCAAACCCAACCGGTCCCACATCGTGCACGGCCGCACGTCCCTGATCCTGCCCACGCTGGGCCGCACGGATAAGGACCACAAGCACCCCAAGGGCGCGCAGTTCCTGTCCGTGGAGGACTCCATGTCCGTGGTGCACTCCACGCAGGGGCGCCTGACTCCTGTGTCCGAGCACCTGCTTGCCGAACCGGTGATCGTGGCGCGGATGGCAGAAGCGACCTTCAGGCCCGGCCATTCCGTGGACTGGAAAGCCATGGCCGAGGACTACGACGTTATCCGGGACCACATCTCCCGCGTCCTGCCCGGGTTTGAGGACTTCAACACCCGGGTCCGGACCAAAAACGGGTTCGTGCTGCCCAACCCGCCGCGGGATACCCGGTCCTTTAAGACGGACATCGGACGGGGCCGGTTCACCGTCAGCCCGCTGGAATACCTGACGCCGCCGGACGGGCACCTGGTGCTCCAGACCATCCGCAGCCACGACCAGTACAACACCACGTTCTACGGCCTGGATGACCGCTACCGCGGCATCTCCAACGGCCGCCGGGTGATCCTGGTGCACCCGGAGGACCTGGCGGAACTCGGCTTCAAGGACCGGGACCTCGTGGACGTGGTCAGCACCTTCCGCGGCCACGACCGGCAGACGGACAAGTTCCGCCTGGTGGCCTATCCGACGGCGAAGGGCTGCGCCGCCGCGTACTTCCCCGAAGCCAACGCCCTGGTCCACAAGGAAAACGTAGCCAGGGAGTCCAACACCCCCGGCTTTAAGGCAATGTTCGTCCGGTTTGTGCCGCGTCCCGCGGAGCCGGAAACGGCCGACGAATCCGCTTCGCTGGCGGCGGCCACTGCCGGCTGAGCTTAAAACCAAGCGGCCCGCCGGCTGATGCCGGCGGGCCGCTACAAGCTGGTTCCGATTACGGGGCGGACTGTTACATGATGCCGGTGGGTACCAGCAGGGCCCAGGCCAAGGCCGGGGCTACCAGCACCACGCCGCCGGCGTACGCCATAAGCTGCTTGTAGACGCGCTGCCGGTCGTCGGGGCGGGCGTTGGCCACCACCAGTGCGCCGTCGGTGGAGAACGGGGAGACATCCACCACGGTGGCGGCGATGGCGAGGGCGGCAACGGTTCCGGAGGCACTCAGGGAACTGGTGGCCAGGAGTGGGCCGGCCAAGGGAATGAACGCGGTGAGCAGTGCGGTGGAGGACGCGAACGCCGACCCGACGCCGATGACGTAGCAGAGGATCAGGGCGATGAGCAGGGGTGCGCCCAGGGCGAGGGCCTGCTCGGCCAGGGTATCGATGACGCCGACGTGCTGGAGCAGGGAGACGTAGGTGATCATGCCGGCCACCAGCAGGACGGTGGACCACGAGATTCCGCCGATGAAGGTCTGGTGTTCCTTGATGTTCACGAAGGCCAGCAGCAGGCCGGCGGCGAGGGCCACGAAGCCGATCGGCATGTGGAAGCCGAGCGTGCACACCAGCATGACGGCGATCAGTGCCAGGGTGAGGATCTGCTGGCCCTGGGGACGGCCCGTCCGGGACGTGTCAACGTCCGCGTGCTGGCCGCCTTTGCTGTCGCGTAGCTTGCCCAGGAGGGCGAACAGGGCCACGGTGAGCGCGGACAGGATGAGGTTCAGGGCGAAGCTGGCCGCGAAGAGCGAGCCCTGGTCGATGGCGAAGCCGTTCTTTACCGAAATGTCATGGACCAGCACGCCGGCTACAGACAGTGGGGAGAAGCCGCCGGCGTGGGCGCCGTTGATGATGAAGGCGCCCATAAGAACGGGGTGGATGCGGGACTCGTAGGCGAATCCGATGGCCGCGGGTGCCAACAGGGCGATGGCGGCGGGGGAGAAGGTGCCCAGCGAGGTCAGTGCGGCGGCGATCAGGAAGAACACCCAGGGAAGCAGCATGGTTTTGCCCCTGACGAGGCGCACGCAGGTCTGGACGATGATATTGATGGTGCCGTTCCGCTGGGCCATGCTGAAGAAGTAGGTGACGCCGATGATCGTCAGGACGATGCTGGCCGGGAACTCGTCGAGGATCTGCTTGTCGCTCATGCCAAGCATGAAGTACCCGACGCCGAATGATGCCACCAAGCCCATCACCCCGATGTTCAGCGGCCATTTTGTGGCGACGATGAACATCACGACAAGGATGACCAGGGGGATGATCTGTGTGGCGGTCATGGTCGGCTCCGATTCCGGGGTGGCCGCCGGGTTAAAGATGGCACCCCCGAACACGAGGGCGATCAGACCCAGGATCGCGATCGCGGCTACCGCTATCAGCAGGATACGACGGCGGCGGTTGGGACGTTTGGAAGTAACTTCCCGGACATCGGTCTCTGTGTCGGAAACAGGCTGGTAAATAGTCTTAGTCATGATCTTGGCTCCTCATTGAGTGGCTGATGCTAGGGAGGCTTCGACGGCACTGCCGAGGGCCTCGGGGAGGTGGATGATGGTGGTGGCGATGGTGCGGGCCGTCCGGTCGACGCCGACCAGGAGGGACCCGTCGTGTTCCTCGCTCCAGGTCTCGATCACCCCTGCGGGCGTGCGCAGCCGCAGCTTGGTCCCCGGGATGTCGCAGGTGATGCTGCTGAGTACGGTGCCCGGAGTCCGCGAGGCGAGAGTCAGGGCGATGCTCCCGGTGATGGCCAGGGCAGGGTGGGGCTTGCCCATCGAGAGCATCATGACGTTGACGTCGCTGTCCGGGTCCGGCTGGACGGGGGAGGCGACTATCGCGAGTTTGGGGATGGCGCGGGCAGCAGCGGCGGTGGTTGGTGCCAGCCCCATCCGTACGGCAGCCTGGCGGCGGATGTGCTCCAACGTTTCCAGCTGCAGTTCCACGCCGGCTGCCCAACTGTCGTAGCGGGCGGTGTCAAGGCCCAGCTCCTCAGCGCGGACGATCACCACCGGCGCGCCGGCGTCGACCATTGATACAGTCCAGCGCGTTCCGCCTGCGGTGATCGTGTCGCTTGCGGCGCCGGTGGGCAGCAGATTCCCAGTAGTCTTGCCGGCCGGGTCCTGGAAGCCGAGCCCCACGCGGTAGCCCGGAAAGGCAACCCCTGGCATCTGCGCGTCCGGAACGATGGGCAGGGCTCCTGCGGGAGTGGCCACGCGCTGGACGATGACCTGGCCGGTGTTCGTGTTGCGGGTGACGATCCGGGTGACGTCACCGCGGGGGACCACCCACCCCTTCTCAATCGCGTAAAGTCCAACGACCGCGGAGCAGTTTCCGCAATTGCTGCCCCAGTCAACCGCCGCCTCTTCGATGCCGACCTGGGCAAAGGTGAATTCGACGTCGACATCTTCATCGGCCGGCCGCCGAAGGATCATGGCCTTGCTGGTAGTCGAGGTTGCCCCGCCGACACCATCAATCTGCCGGTGATCGGGACTCCCGAACAGCCGCGGCAGCAACTCATCCAGGCTGGTACGGGTCTCGTCCAGGTGCTCCGTTTCGAAGACCCAGCACTTGCTGGTGCCTCCACGCATCCATTCAGCTTCTATCTTCATAGTCTTTCCACATCTCTCGGGTCACGCAGTTTGTTCAGGGCGCCTGGTAAGAGAATGAGCCGGATCACATATGAAGACAATGTTCAATTTCTGAGGGTGTATGTAGTGTTTCTTCAATCACTGGCAGCTTTGGCACTCCGGATCGGTTTGCCCGCTCAGAGGCGACCGAAGGTGCCTAGTGAAGGCAAGGATTTGCCTTTGAATGCATAGAATGAACTGATCTGACAGAAGGGTGAAGTGTTGCTTAACGACGAGAACCAGGATTTATTCGACATCCGGCGCTTGGCCCTCCTGGTTGAGGTCGTGGAGCAAGGGTCGATCACGGCCGCGGCTGACCTGATGATGTACACCCCGTCGGCCGTTTCCCAGCAGTTGCGGAAGCTCGAACAGGAAGTGGGACAGCCGCTACTGAACCGCCGCTCCCGCGGGGTGGTGCCCACCGAGGCCGGGCAGGTGCTGGCCGGCCATGCCCGTAAGATCATCGGTCAGATGCGGGCGGCTCAGTCCGATCTTGACCAGATCGCGGGCCTGAAACGCGGCTCCTTGACCTTAGGTACGTTCCCCACCCTTGCCGGTTCCTTTTTGCCGGTTGTCATCCGCGCCTTTAAGAAGCGGTACCCGGCAATTGGCCTCTCGGTGCGAAGCGCGCGCTTTGACGAACTCGTGTCGGACCTCGAGTCCGGCATCACCGGACTGTGCCTGCTCTGGGACTATCCCTGGAACAGGTTCCACGACGATTCCATCCGGATAACCGAGGTCTTCCAGGAAAGCACGGTGATCCTCGTCGCGCGCGGGCACCCTCTCGCCGGCAGGGACGAGGTGAAGATGGAGGAGCTGCGGACGGAGTCCTGGATAGTTCGCGCGGAAGGCCACCCGGTGGTCGAGGTCCTGCAACGTTCAGCGCACGACGCCGGGTTCGAGCCGACCATCGGCTTCCTCGCCAACGACTATCAGGAGGCCCAGGCCATGGTCAGCGTCGGCATGGGTGTGGCGATGGTGCCCAGAACCGCGGTGGCCCTCCAGCACCCGGACGTACGGGTCATCAGTCTTGGTGCGGCGGCGCCCATGCGGCGGGTATTGCTGGCTCAACGCCAAGACAAGGTGTACGCCCCGGCCGAGGTTGCCTTCCAGTCCACGCTTCTCGAAATCGCCCGGGAGCACGTCGGCGACTACCTCTAGGGCAAAAGCGGCGCCGTCCGTGGAGCGGTAGCGTAGTGCGGCCGCGAAGACGGACGCGCGAGCCATGGACAACCCCAACCGCCAGGCTTAAAATTGCTGCGCTGGGACCCAGACAATGGTGTTGGAAAGGGTTCGCGATGGGCATGCAGGAAGACGCCGCGGTGGTGCGGCGCGGCTACGAAGCATTCAATTCGGGCGATATGGAAACGCTCAAGGGCCTCTTCGCCCCGGACGCCGTCTACCGCGTCGGCGGCAGTGGCGGCCTCGCCGGGGTCAAACAAGGGTCAGACGAGATTTTGGCTTATTTCGGTGAGCTGTTTTCCCGGTCCGGCGGCACCACCAAAGTTGAGCTGCAGGACGTCATCCCCGGCGAACGTCATACGGTGGGCCTGCAAACCGCTCAGGCACAGCGCAATGGCCAGTCCATGGAGCAGCACGGCGTCCTGGTGTTCACACTGACAGACGGGAAAGTTACCGAGGTCAACGAGTTCATAGAGGACACGGCGAAGGCGTCCGACTTTTGGTCGTGACGCCAACGGGGACAGATCGGCTATACAGGGCCTTGCACCGTCAAAACTTGGTCAGTCACCCGAAAAGCTGCCACAGCCTTTGGGTTCGCTTACATATTTTGGGGGAGCCCGCGTCGATAGCATGAGTTGACCGGACAGAGCCGTCCGGCCGGATCGACGCAGAAGGAAGCCCATGGCAGCCGTTACGGTGGACGACATCCTCGCGGACCTCCCTCTGGGTTTCGCGAGCCTCATCCTTCGGCCGTCCCCTGCCCGCTCTGCGATCGACCGGTTCCTGATAGTGGATGCGGATGATGAGACGTCCGACGGCGGCGCGGCCTTTGTCCTGCTGATCGGCGTCCGTGGCCGCTCGGCATTGCCCGCGCTGCGGCGGCTCCTGAAGAACCCTCCGCCGGTGGTGGCTGTCAAGGGCAGGCGTGAAGAGCTCACCGAAGCTGAAGAATTGCTCCGCGATGCCGGCACGGGCCTGCTCCTGGTTGATCCGGGGGCTGACTGGGACCGGCTGCTGTCCATTGCCAAGGACCGCATCCAGCCCCGCAGCTACCAGAGCGAAGTGCTGACGCTGCTGGAAGAGGACCTGTTTGCCATCGCCCAGACCACCGCCCGGCTCACATCCAGCCACGTGCTCATCGAAGACGCCGCCAACAAGGTGCTGGCATACTCCACGGTTTCGAACGACATCGACGAGCTGCGCAAGGCCTCCATCCTGGCCCGGCGCGGTCCGCGTAAATACGAGCTCCTGCTGAAGGACCTGGGCGCGTACCGTGAACTGCACAGGACCCGGCTGCCGGTGCGGGTACCCGCCCGGCCCCAGGACGGGCTGCGGGAACGGGTGGCCGTCACACTGTTCGCCGGGGACCGGATCATGGGCTACATCTGGCTGCAGGAAACCGGGGACGGCTTCGGCCCGGACGTTGATTATGTGCTGAAAGGATCTGCGGCGCGGGCCTCAGCCGAGCTGATCCGTCACCGCAACCAGCAATCCGTGCACATGCGCGAGGACCGCATTGCGCGGATACTGTCAGGTTCGGCCGAAGCCGCGGCCAGTGCTCACAGCGAGAAGATCTCCGCTGAGCGCCCGGCCGCACTGATCCTGATTGGAATGCCCGATTCCGAAGCCCAAGCCGATGACGCAGCCCTGAAGCACGGCGAACTCGCCAACCTGGCGTCCATCCACGCGGCCGCCTACAAAGCGTCCGCCGTCGTGGGCCAGTTCAAGGGCGATACCGCCGTCATTGTCCCTGGCCTGCAATCAGCCTCCGCGGAACCCGGACTGCGGAGCCTGGCGGAGTCCATCGTCCGGGATGCCGGCAAGCACCTCGGCATCAGCCCGTTCGCAGCCGTCGGTCCAGTAGCACCGGACCTGCTGTCCCTATACACAACCACCCGGATCACCGAGGCCCTGTTGAGGTGTGTGGGAACTTCGCAGGTCAGGGGCGTTGCCACGGTGGACGACTTCGAGGGAGAGATCCTCTTCCGCGAGGCGGTCCGGAATTTCACGTCCTCCACGTTCCGCCACCGCAGTCTTTCCGCCCTACTCCGGCAAGACACAGAACTCGCGGAAACCCTGCACGCGTACTTCGAAGCGTCGCTCGATGCCGCAGAGTGCGCCAGCAGGATGGGGCTGCACAAGAACACCGTCTACTACCGGATCGGCAAGGCCTCCCGGGTGACCGGCCTTAACTTCGGCAACCCGCGGGACTCGCTGGTGGCCCTGCTCCACATCCAGGAATGGGCCAGCACACCTCAACAACAACTGGGCAGGAAATGACCACAGCACTCAAAGCACCGCCGTTGAACGCGATACTGGACGACATCGTCAGCAGCCACAGGCCACAGCGGGAAACCGGCTCTGTCCCGGCCAACATTCCCCTCCTGGCAGCGGTACCCTTCGACAGGTTCGGGATCGCCGTCGCCACCACTTCCGGTGAGATGTTCAGCTCCGGCGACGCCGATGTCCCGTTTTCCATCCAGAGCATCTCCAAGGTGTTCACGCTGGCAATGGCCCTTCAAGGCGACAGCTCCGGAACGCTGTGGTCCCGTGTTCTGCGCGAACCG
This sequence comes from Pseudarthrobacter sp. TAF60_1, assembly GCF_052113505.1. Taxonomy (NCBI): domain Bacteria; kingdom Bacillati; phylum Actinomycetota; class Actinomycetes; order Micrococcales; family Micrococcaceae; genus Pseudarthrobacter; species Pseudarthrobacter sp. TAF60_1. The sequence continues at coordinate 1,006 of NZ_JBFRDI010000027.1, read as the reverse complement.
TCCGGCACCTCGTTCAACTCCCTGGTCCAGCTGGAACTGGAGCACGGCATCCCGCGGAACCCCTTCATCAACGCCGGCGCCCTGGTGGTCACCGATCACCTGATGGAAGAAACGTTCGACGCCGCCACCCAGGTGTTGCGGTTCCTCACCGAGCAGGCGGCCAGCACTGGGCCCTTCATCGATGAGGCCGCTGCAGCCAGCGAACTCGCCAGCAGCAGCCGCAACCTGGCCCTGGCGCACTTCCTGAAGGACTTCGGCAACCTGAAGCAGCCCGCGGAATCAGTGGTGGAAAACTACGTCCGCCAATGCTCCGTCATGATGTCCTGCGTGGAACTCGCCAAGGCAGGACTCTTCCTCGCCCGCGACGGCCAGGGAGCGCTGGGAACCGTGGTGTCCCGCAGCGACGCGAAACGCATCGGCTCCATCATGCTGACGTGCGGGATGTACGACGCCGCCGGCGAGTTCGCCTACCGGGTGGGCCTACCCGGTAAAAGCGGTGTTGGCGGCGGGATCCTGGTCATCGTTCCAGGTGTTTGCGCCATTTGCGTCTGGAGCCCGCGGCTGGACGCCAAGGGAAACTCCCTTGCCGGCACTGCGGCGCTCGCCGACCTCTCCGACCGCACCGGCTGGTCTGTCTTCTAAACCCGCAGATTGCCGCCCCACAACTTTCCAACCCAGCAGGATCTTCTCCGTATCGAAAGGATCAACCATCCCCAACCGCTCCCTAACCTCGCAAGCTCGGTCAGGGAACCCGGCGGTCGTGGGCCCACTCGGCCTTCCAATCCACGGACATACTAAGGACACGCATGTCGAATCCCCCCACCCCCATCCCTGACCACATCATCGACGGCGGTCACGCGCACGCCTCGGAAAGTTCCCTCCACGCGGAGGACAAGGGCTATCACAAGAACCTCAAACCGCGGCAGATCCAGATGATCGCCATCGGCGGCGCGATCGGCACCGGCCTGTTCCTCGGCGCCGGCGGCCGCCTCAACGCCGCCGGACC
>NZ_JBFRDI010000026.1:0-15340 GCF_052113505.1 Pseudarthrobacter sp. TAF60_1 | reverse complement strand
CACCACTTACCGGCGCCCTAAAAGGACAACCAGATCCTGGTCTTGAAATTTGGGGGTTTTGGCCGCCCGCGGTAACCAGCTCTTCGCTGTTCCCCTCGCGGCGACTTAGAAAACAATACACCCCACCCGCCCCCACCGCAAATCACCCCCCGAAGACGCCCCCTCCCCCGTGATTCCGCGCCCAAACGCCCACCCAACAGCCAAAGTCTCGCCCCGCCGTCGTACCCGGACCCTGTGCCCTCCCCCACACCCCCGCAGCACGCAGCACGCAGCCGAATCATGGCCGGCGGAATCCCGCCTATAGGCTGGACGGGACGCTGGCCCCGCCCGGCCAGCCGTCGCCCTTATCGGGCGGCCCAGGCTCGGATGGAAGGCCTTCATGACCATGAACGAACCTGACTGGGTCCAGCACGCCATCTGGTGGCAGGTCTATCCGCTCGGCTTCGTCGGCGCCGAGAAGACCGCGACGCTGAAACCCGCCGCTGACCATCGGTTGCTGGACGTTGTCCCGTGGCTCGACTACGCCGTGAAACTCGGGGCGTCTGGCATCGCACTCGGCCCCATTTTCGCGTCAGAGACGCACGGATATGACACCACGGATTACTTCCGGATCGATCCCCGGCTCGGATCTTCGGAAGACTTTGACACCCTGGTGGCTGAGGCGCGCCGTCGTGGACTGCGCATACTGCTCGACGGCGTCTTCAATCACACTGGGCGCTCCTTCGCGCCGTTCCAGAATGTCCTGGCTCGCGGGGCGGAGGCCGATACAGCTTCCTGGTTTTCGCTGGAATGGCCCGACGACGCAGTACCAGGCGCCGAACCCTCGTACCGCGACTTCGAGGGCCACCACCATCTCGTGGCTCTCAACCATGACGAGCCGGCTGTCGCAGATTTCGTCGTCGAGGTGATGGAGCACTGGCTGCGCCGGGGTGCGGACGGCTGGCGACTCGACGCTGCCTATGCCGTCCCGTCGTCGTTCTGGGGCGCGGTCACCGCACGCGTCCGGTCATCCCATCCGAACGCGTACTTTGTGGGCGAGTACATCCACGGCGACTATGCGGCGGAGGTCCGTTCCGGCGGCCTCGATTCCGCCACGCAATACGAGCTCTGGAAGGCGGTCTGGAGTTCGCTCAACGACGCGAATTTCTTCGAACTCGCGGCGGCGTTCGATCGACACAACGCGCTTCTGGCCTCTTACGCACCACTCACCTTCATTGGCAACCACGACGTCACCCGCATCGCGAGCAAGCTCACCGATGCAGCGCTCGTGCCGCACGCCGTCGTCGTCCTGCTCACGGTCGGCGGAACGCCGTCCATCTACTACGGCGACGAGCAGGGCTACCGGGGTGTCAAGGAGGACAGGGCAGGGGGCGATGACGACGTGAGGCCGCTCTTCCCCTCCTCCCCCGACCTTCTCTCCACCGTGGGCGGACCCATCTTTGCCGTGCATCAGGAACTCATTGGGGTGCGGAGACGGAACCCGTGGCTGCACCGTGCCACCACGGACGTCTTCCAGCTCTCCAACGAGGTGCTTGCGTACCGCATAGCGGTGGGCGCCCATGCGCTGGTCGTCGCGCTGAACCTCTCGCACGAAAACCAGCGGATCAGCGCGGCAGGTGCCACCGCCGTCGTTGCCGGACACGCGACCCTCAACGTCGGCGCGAACGCGGTCTTGGTGCCGCCGCGCGGGTGGGCCGTCCTTGGCTAAGGCAGCTGCGATTCTCCCGCCTTAGTCTTGAGACGTCGGGTTCCATCACCATAGAGTGATTGCGAACCACAACCACGTCAGGAGATGACATGTCCCTCGTCCGCGTGCACAACTTCTCGGTCTCCCTCGACGGCTTCGGCACCGGGGAGGGCCAGCAACTCGACGCTCCTTTCGGTCATGCAGGCTCACGGCTCATGGAGTGGGCTTTCGAGACGCGGACCTTCCGCGAGATGGGCTTCCACGGGGAATCGGAGGGATCCTTCGGCGTCGATGAGGCGTTCGCAAGCCAGTGGGGGCCCGGGATCGGCGTCGAGATCATGGGGCGCAACAAGTTTGGCCCTCAACGCGGCCCGTGGTCGGACGAGGAATGGAAGGGATGGTGGGGCGATAACCCCGTGTTCCACACCCCTGTTGTTGTCCTGACACATCATCCTCGGCCGGTTCTCGAGATGGAAGGCGGGACAACCTTTCATTTCGTTGACACCGACCCGGCGTCGGCTCTCAAGCAGGCGCGCGCCCTGGCCGGAGACCTCGACGTGCGGATCGGTGGCGGGGTCAGCACGATTCGACAGTTCCTCGACGCCGACTTGATCGACCACATGCACATCGTCCAGGTACCGATCGTCCTGGGCCGGGGCGAACGTCTTTGGGACGGACTCGAAGCGCTCGAACAGCGCTTTGAAATCGAAGCGACCCCTTCGCCCTCGGGGGTTCTCCATTTGATCTTCAGTCGCCGCACGGCCCAGTAGGAGCACTGGCGATCGATCTCCCGCGGAAGTCGTGAGGCCTAGCAGTCGCTGCGCTTCGCCGAGCCGGCACTCAGTCTTTCTTGAGCTCCTCGGCGAGCATCACGATGATGCCGCTGGGACCGCGGACGTAGGTGAGTTTGTAGATGTCCTTGTAGGTCGCGACGCCCCGAAGCGGACGGCAGCCGTGTTTCGCGGCTATCTCCAAGGCCTCATCAATGTCGTCGACTGAGAACGCGACTCGGTGCATGCCAATCTCGTTGGGACGAGTGGGCTCCGACTCGATCGCTTCAGGGTGAATGTATTCGAAAAGCTCAAGGCGACCGTGCCCGTCTGGCGTTTGGAGCATCGCTATGTTGGCGTGGTTGCCGTCAAGGCCGACGGCGGTGTCGGTCCACTCGCCACTGACCGTGTCACGGCCGACGACCGTGAGACCGAGGTCGGTGAAAAAGGAGATCGTTGCTTCAAGGTCTCGGACGGCGATGCCGACGTTCTCAAATTTTATGGCCATGCGTTGCACGTTACCGAGCCGGACCGTAGAGCTCCAGTAGTGGCATGAACACCCATCAGGTCCCATCGCGCAATCAGCGGCTCAGCCGGCAGTCGGCTCCTCGTTGTTGGCGACAGCCTCGATCCAGTCCACGGCCTCGTCGGAAAGCTGGGGACCGTCTGCTGATTCTCCAGCCCACCATTCAGAATCGGTCGTGCCTCCGGTAACCGCCATGACGTCGGCGATGACATGCGGCGGCAGCGGCTCGCCATTGTGCTCGATGAGCCAGCCGCGTGTTTCCGCAGCAACCAGAGGCCACCACTCATGTATGTTCATCAACGCAGTGTTGCACCGACGATGCTGTGTGTACAGACGCCGCCGCGGGACGAGCTCAGGCAGGGACGCCGAAGGTGAAACCCCGGTGGTTCAGTTGGGAAGTGAGCGCACCACCCGGGCAGGCGAGCCCACAACAACGGAGTTTTCCGGTACGTCCTTCGTCACTACGGACGCAGCCCCCACAACGGCATTATCGCCAATCGTCACGCCAGGCAGAATGGTGGCGTTGGATCCGATCCACACATTGCGGCCAACGACGATAGGGGCCGGGTGCATGTCCGTGCGGCGGCTCGGCATCAGGTCGTGGTTGAGCGTGGCCATCACCGTGTTGTGTCCGATCAGACAATCGTCCCCGATGACGACACCGCCCTGGTCCTGAAACTTGCACCCGGAATTGATGAAGATCCGTTTCCCTAGGGTGATGTTCTTCCCGAAGTCGGAGTAGAAAGGCGGGAAAACCGTTACGGAGTCGTCAACTGGCTTGCCGGTCAGCTGGGCCAACAGCTCCCGCACCCGCCCCGGTTCCTGATATCTGCCGTTAAGCTCGCCGGTAATTCGCAAAGCATCCTGGCTGACTCGGTGCATGAGTTCATGCAAGGGCGAGTCCCCCGTGATGGTCCGGCCGGCATTGAGCATCTCAAGAAGATCGTCGAGTTCCATAGTGTCCTTTCACTCCGGTGTTGGACGGAGTTTGCGTACCAGCCTGTAGCCCAGCGCAGAGACAATTACCAGCCCGTTTTGGAGATTTCCTGACGGGGCGCAGCCGCCGTGGATCCTGAAGCTGCCCAGCTGGCGAGTAGCCGGAGTCGGTCAGCGCTGGGCGAGCCGGGCTCGGCGGTGTAGATCATAAGGATGCAGCCTGGGTCGGCAGTGACAATGAGTTCTTCATAGGCGAGAGTGAGTTCGCCGACGACGGGGTGGTTGAATCGTTTTGTGCCGGACCCGTGGGTCCGAACGTCATGCGCGCCCCAGAGCTGCCGGAATACATCGCTGCGGGTTGACAGCTCACCGACGAGGTCCTGGAGCCCTTTGTCGTTGGGGTCACGGCCGGCTTCGGCCCGCATGATCGCCACGCACATCTCAGCGAAGATCTCCCAGTCAGGATAAAAATCGCGGGATGCGGGGTCGAGGAACTGGAACCGGGCCAGATTCGGGGTACGACCGCCGGCGCCGATAAGGGGCGCATAGAAGGCCCTGCCGAGCTCATTAGTAGCAAGGAGGTCCTGGTGCTGGTCGCGAACGAAGGCAACGCCGTCTGAAATTGTGTTGAGTACCCAGTGCAGGCTGGGCCGACTGACGGCGTTTTTCGTGGACCGTCGGCGAGGACGCCCTGATAGCGGAATGCCGTCGGCCGCGCGGGCAAGGTCAAAGAGGTGGGTCCGCTCGGTGTCATCGAGGAGAAGGGCGCGGGCGATGGCGTCAAGCACGGACGAGGAGGCTCCGCCGATAGCACCACGTTCGAGCTTGGCGTAGTACTCGACGCTGACGTCGGCGAGTGTCGCAACCTCCGTGCGGCGAAGCCCGGCGACGCGTCTGTTCGGCCCGGCGGCAAGTCCGGCCTGTTCGGGGGTGACCTTTGCGCGGCGCGACATCAGGAACTCGCGTACCTCGGCTTTATTGTCCATGCCACGAGAATACGTCCCTTCGAACGGCGTTGGGGTCCCCTGCTGGTACACCCCTTGACAGAGACTCCCCGCCGGGATGGTTCGCGTGTTGACTGGATAAAGACTCACCAGCGGGCACGAGCTGGGCAAAGGTCTTCAACCCCATCCTCCCCGCTGATCACCCCTCACTCCCAAAGGACGTTATGACCACCATTACCACCGTTCCGGCACCGGCCCCGGCAGCTACTGAGCAGCCGAAACGGCTGCCGCTAGCCAGCCTGGCCGCTCTGGCGGTCATCGGCTTCGTCCTCGTCGCAATGGAGACCATGCCAGCCGGGCTGCTGCCCGTTATTGCCGCCGGCATGGGGACCAGTGAAGGCACAGTCGGACTGTTCGTCAGCGCCTACGCCCTCGGCACGGTGCTCATCACCATCCCCGCCATCACCCTTACCCGGGGCATGCGCCGCAAGCCGTTGCTCCTGGGCGCGATCCTCGGCCTCATCCTGGCCAACAGCACCACGGCCCTCTCCAGCGACGTGACCCTATCCCTGATCTCGCGTTTCGTCGCCGGCGCGTTCTCGGGAATCATCTGGGGGATGTTGGCCGCCTACGGCCGGAAGATCAGCCCACCCACTCGTGCAGGCCTGTCGCTGGCGATCGTCTCCGTCGGGGCGCCTGTGGGATTCGCTCTCGGCACACCCCTGGGGGCCTGGCTCGGGACAACATTCGACTGGCGCTGGGCATTCGCCGGACTCACCGCGGTAGCCGTTCTAGCCGCCGTATTCGTCGCTGTTATTGCCCCCGATGCTGACGGGCAGCCCGGAACCTCCCGGCTTCCCCTGGCCCGGGTATTCCGCATCCCCGGCATCGCCGTGATCCTGGCCGTTATCTTCACCTGGATGCTGGCACACAACACCATCTACACCTACATCGCCCCGTACCTGCGGACCACCGGCAGCGGCCTCACCGCCGACGTCGAACTCTTCATCTTTGGGGTCGCCTCGATAGCCGGAATCATCATCACCGGCGCGCTCCTGGACCGCCACCCCCGCCCGTTGCTGCACGGAAGCGTCGGCCTGTTCATCGCGGCTGCCGTGGTGCTGCTGGTCGGCCACACATCAGCCCCGGCGGTTATCGTCGCGACCGTCCTGTGGGGGATCACTTTCGGCGGGGCCGCCGCCCAGCTCCAAGCCGCCCTCACCACTACCGGAGGCGCGGACTCGGACGTCGCGAACTCGTTCCTGCCGGTGGCGTTCAACCTCGCCATCTTCACCGCCGGCATCCTTGGCGCCGCCCTGCTGACGAACTTCAGCGGCCTGGTCCTGGCGGTCGTGATGATCGTCGCCGGCCTAGCCGCGCTCATGCTGACCTTCTACGGGCGCCGCACCGCATTCCCGGCCCGCCTCTAGCAACCTCGACTGGCCGGCGGATTCGCCCTCGCCATCCCCGGAAAGGATCCACCTATGAACACTCGCATCCGTTTTTTCAAGGGAAAAGCCTTGCGTCCAGGCATCGTGGCGCCTGCGATGATCGTGATCGCTATCGCTATGGCTGGCTGCAGCTACAACCCCGGCGGCAGCGCTGACGCAGGATCGCCCTCACCGGGCTCACCGGCGAGCGATCCGACTCCTGCCCCGCCCGCAACGTCAACCACCACGCCGATTGTCATCGAGCTCCAGGGCCAGAGGATTGCTGGAGAACTCGACGGCGGCGCCGCATCAGCGTCGCTTCTGGCCCAGTTTCCCCTGACCCTGGAGTTCCGGGACCACGGCGGCCAGGAAAAGCTATCTCAACTACCGGCCGCGCTGGACCTCGACGGCGCCCCTGAGGGGAGCGAGGCCGCGCCGCTGACGATCGGGTACTACGCCCCTGATCAGAGCCTCGTCCTTTACTACCGGCACGTCGGCTACTTCAACGGGATCGTGCCCATCGGCACCTACGAAAACACAGACGCCATCGAAAACCAGGTGGACGGATTCACAGCCACCCTCCGTAAAGCCGACTGACCGTTACAGCCGACCTGACGCTTCAAACCACCCGACCACCATTGCTCAGGAGATAACAATGAAAGCAACCTACATGTTCGGCCCCGGCGACGTCCGCATCATCGACGCCCCCGACCCGGACCTCCTAGACACCACCGACGCCGTAGTCAGGATCGTCCGGGCGTGCGTCTGCGGATCCGACCTGCACCCGTATCACAGCATGGACAGCACACCCGACGGAGTGTCCATGGGGCACGAGTTCATCGGCGTCGTCGAGGAGATCGGATCCGACGTCCGCACCCTCACGCCCGGCGACCTCGTCATCGCTCCCTTCGCGTACTCGGACGGAACCTGCGAATTCTGCCGGGAAGGGCTCCACACCTCATGCCTGCACGGAGGCTTCTGGGATGCACCCGGAATGGGCGGCGGCCAAGCCGAAGCTATCCGGGTTCCTTACGCCGACGGGACCCTCGTGAAAGTACCCGGCGTCGATGAGAAGTCAAAGCTCTTGGCCTCGTTACTGACCCTTTCCGACGTGTATGGCACCGGGTGGCACGCAGCCCACCGCGCCGGCGTCACCGAGGGAGACACCGTTGCCGTCATCGGCGACGGCGCAGTGGGCCTCATGGCTGTGCTGTCCGCCAAGCAGTTGGGCGCCGAACGCATCATCTTGATGGGACGCCACAAGTCCCGTACCGACCTCGGCATCGAGTTCGGCGCCACCGACATCGTCGCCGAACGCGGCGAGGAAGGTATCGCGAAGGTGCGGGAGCTCGCCGGCGGTCACGGGGTTCGGAAGGTGCTCGAGGCGGTCGGGCACCTGCCCGCCTACGAGCAGGCATACGGCATCGTCCGCCCAGGTGGAATCATCAGCCGCGTCGGCGTTCCCCAATACGAAGAAGCCCCCGTCGGTTTCGGCAGCCTTTTCGGCGGTAACGTCACACTCACCGGCGGCCCCGCACCCGTACGCTCCTACATCGAACAGCTGATGCCGACAATCCTTGACGGCACCGTGAACCCCGGCAAAGTCTTCGACCGCACCGTCGGTCTCGACGAGGTCCCGGACGCCTACCGGGCCATGGACGACCGCGAAGCCCTGAAAGTGATGATCGCGCTCTAACCAAACAAGCGTTCGGGGGCTTTGCCGCGGAGAACTGCCCCGAATCACGCGACTGTAAGCGAGCCCGCACCTGCACAACGCCAGGAGCGGCGCCCCAGCGGCCCACCATCCCTGCTCGCCCATGAGAACCAATGATCCGGCGGCAACCGTGAGTTGCCGCAGTACCCACCAAAAGAAGGAATACCCATGACTGACCAGCCCAAGCAGATCGGCGGTGGCCGGAAGATGTTCGGCGACTTCGCCCCGAAGCTTGCCGAGCTCACCGACGACGTGCTCTTTGAGGATCTCTGGAACCGGCCCGAACTGAGCGCACGCGACCGCAGCCTCGTCACCGTTGCCGTGCTCACCGCCGGAGGGAACACGGAGCAGTTGGGTCACCACCTGGGCCGCGCTGTCGAAAACGGTGTGACCCGGGAAGAGCTGATCGAAGCCATCACCCACGTCACGCTCTACGCCGGCTGGCCCCGGGGCATGTCCGCGATGGGCGTCGCCAAGCAACTCTTCACAGACAACAAGTAAGGACGACCATGAATATTGAACCCACCGCGCCGACCACCAAGAACCCGGCCGCACAGTTCGCCGGCGGCGTCTGGCTCGACCCCATCGCGCTGCCCCACGAGAGCGACCAGACGATGGTCGTCGCCACCGTCCGTTTCGCACCCGGGGCACGGACAGCCTGGCACTCGCACAAGCACGGCCAGTATTTGCGCGTCACCCAGGGTGTAGGCCGTTTCGGGACGCGGGACGGAAAAATCATCGAAGTCCACCCCGGCCAGACCCTCTACACCCCGCCCGGTGAGGAGCACTGGCACGCCGCCGCGCCCGGCTGCTTCATGGAACACATCGCCATGCTCCAAAACGGCGAAGACCCGTCCAAGACCACCACATGGGCCGAACACATCACCGACGACGAATACAACGGCAACTAGGTAGACAGCAACGGTTCAGGACGCAGGCTGCCCCTTTGCAGAACGTTGGGGGCGTTCACGCCCGTGAGGCAAGATGTCACAGTGGTTCTCGCCGGAACACAAGCCGGTAGCAAGTCACTGCTGCTTGTCATGCTTCGCCGAGAGCCGCGCATGCACTCCACCGGTGATTCTCAGTCGGAAGCCGCAATCTGAACCCTGACCGAGCCGGACGAGATCGAGCCAGACCGGCCAAGAAGTTGTAATCAGAGGGAAAGCGACCTCCGTCGGGCGGACCCTCGCGTGCCGACTGAGTCCGTCCGACCAAGCCCGCGGTTCGCGCGAGTCCTCGGGAAGGACCTGTGTTGGAGTTCCGCTTGGCGTGGCAGTCCACTTGCCCTCGGTGTGGCCTGGCCGATGATTTTCCGCGCCGTGCTGGTCTGTACAACGAATACCGACTCAGGGGAGACTGACGCCATGCGCAACCTGACCTTCGCCATGAACCTGAGCCTGGACGGCTACATCGCCGCGCCCGGTGACGACCTCGGCTGGAGCGTACCGAGCGACGAGCTGTTCCAATGGTGGTCCGACCGGGTGGGGGCGACGGGCCTGGCGCTGTACGGGCGCAAACTGTGGGAGACGATGAACTCCTACTGGCCCACCGCCGACCAGCAGCCTGGCGCCACACCGGCGCAGATCGAGTTCGCCCGCCGCTGGCGGGACATGCCGAAAATGGTGTTCTCCTCGACAACCAGCACGGTCGACTGGAACACCCGTCTGGTCGCCGGTGACGCAGTCACCGAGATCACCCGGCTCAAGGCCGACGACGGCGGCTCCATGGACATTGGCGGTGCCACACTCGCCGCGGCGGCCATGCGGGCCGGACTGATCGACGAATACGCGATCGTCACCCATCCGGCCCTGGTGGGCGGCGGCACGCCGTTCTTCACAGCGCTGGACAACTGGGTGAACCTGAACCTGGTGGAGAACCGGACGTTCCCTGGCGGTGTGGTCCTGACCAGGTACGAGACCAGGCGCTGAAAGCCCGACGTCGGACCAGCGCGGGCTTCTGTCCACCCAAGGATCTAGTGCCACTGAGTTGGCTGGGGAACCCTGAGCGGGCAGAAGATCGGCTGTTCAGCACGTACACACCAATGAGGCCACGTAGGCACCGTGCACGGGAAGCTATGATGGCCGGGCCGTTCAGCTTGACCCGAGTCGCATAAACGACTGCGTGCAGCGGAATCTGAAAATCAGCTTGGACTGTTGGAAAACTTCCTCCACCATCCAGTGACCGCAAATGCGAGGATCCCACAACAAGGGTGAATGGAATCCAAATCGAGTCCACAGGCGGGGTTTCTTGGCCACGGCCGTCGGACGCGGCGGATCCTGTTGAGCCATCTCACGACCTCCTATTTGGAGAAGTGAAACACGGAACACCTGCGTTGGCGATCGGTAATGCTCTACCGGAGATTCTTGCCTCCGACCGCGAGGAGGGCCGCGTTACGGGACCCTGGGCATTGGTTCTGGAGAGGCACTTCTCATTCGTTCAGTGGTCCACTCGTGCTGCTCTCCATCTTTGGGCGTCGTAACCTGAGAATCTGCAGAGTTGCCTTCGGGGACGGGCTGCGTTCGAAGGGGCATCGGTGCAGGAGTCGCGCCGCGCATCTGTTCAGAGGGCGGTGGTGACTCCTGAAGCAGCACGCCCTGCCCGTTATTGCCTGAGCTTCCGCAGGCGGTGAGGGAGACGATTAGAACGCATGCAGCAGTAAACCCGCGGATCTGCCCAAAACATCCCATTCCCTGATTGTCCCCATAAGCGAATCATAAGAATAGGGTTCAGTCGGAACCTCTAGTCTCGATCTGGTCACCTTCTTGGCTCTGCTCTTGAGGGGAAGGTGGGCCGATGCGTCAGCTCTGCTCTCCCTTGAGCCGAACCTTGACCGCGCAAAGTGAGATTGCTGGGCCTTTAAACTCAGGAGCCCCCGAACGCACGCGGGGGGCGGATGGTGGCTATTCACTGCTACATTCGGAGCCTCTCGGCTGTGTAGTTAGGAACAACATGCCTGGCTTGCGAATCTACGTCGACCAAGGGCTTCCGGAGCGAATCGCGACCGCCCCGGACTTCGTGAGGCCATGGCGGCCTGCCGAGAGGGTGACACGCTCGTGATGACCAAACTCGACCGCCTGGCGCGATCCCTTCCAGATGCCAGGGACACTGCAGACGAACTTACGAATAAGGGGGGTAAAGCTCAGTCTTGACGGCAGCACCTACGACCTACCGATCCGATAGGCCGGTTGCTGTTTAATGTCCTAGGCAGGGTGGCTGAATTCGAGTCGGACCTGATTCGGATGTGCACCCGCGAGGGGATTGCAGTTGCCAAGGCAAAGGAACGGCTAAAAGGAAACCAGCCGAAACTAGTTGCGGCCCAGCGGAAGCTACTTCTGCAGTTACACGACGCCGGCGAGTACACACAGGCAGAACTGGCGGAACTGTTCCGGGTGTCCCGGACCCCCATTCATCGCGAGCTCGAACGACGCTCCAGCTAAGACCCACCGGGATCGGGCCGCTTCACCAAGCCCAGGTGTGTGGTCTTAAAGTGGGAGAGCCTCCAAACGGTGTTTGGAGGCTCTCAACCGTTTGGAGGCTCTCAACCATTTAATGATGTTCCGGCGGTGACCTACTCTCCCACACCCTCCCGGGTGCAGTACCATCGGCGCTGTGGGTCTTAGCTTCCGGGTTCGGAATGGGACCGGGCGTTTCCCCCACGCTATGACCGCCGTAACCYTGTGTCCGCACCSTGCCGGGCCTTCGCCTGGGTGGGTGGGAAAWCTGTGGTTACAACATGACTCCAAATGTTTGGWGTTGTKRTGTTGTTRTGTTGTTGTGTTTTGTTCCCTGGACAAACGGTTTGGTTTGTTGTTTGGGAACCACATAGTGGACGCAAGCAGTCTTGTTTTCTTTTTACCACCCCTTGGGTGCAAACGCTTTTGAATCCGTTTGCGGGGTGGTGTGTGGTGTAAGTTATCGGCCTATTAGTACCGGTCAGCTTCACGAGTCGTTAGTCCTCGCTTCCACATCCGGCCTATCAACCCAGTGGTCTGGCTGGGGGCCTCTCACACACAAGGTGTATGGAAATCTCATCTCGAAGCGAGCTTCCCGCTTAGATGCTTTCAGCGGTTATCCCATCCGAACGTAGCTAATCAGCGGTGCACTTGGCAGTACAACTGACACACCAGAGGTTCGTCCGTCCCGGTCCTCTCGTACTAAGGACAGCCCTTCTCAAATTTCCTGCGCGCGCAGCGGATAGGGACCGAACTGTCTCACGACGTTCTAAACCCAGCTCGCGTACCGCTTTAATGGGCGAACAGCCCAACCCTTGGGACCTACTCCAGCCCCAGGATGCGACGAGCCGACATCGAGGTGCCAAACCATGCCGTCGATATGGACTCTTGGGCAAGATCAGCCTGTTATCCCCGAGGTACCTTTTATCCGTTGAGCGACGGCCATTCCACAATGTACCGCCGGATCACTAGTCCCGACTTTCGTCCCTGCTCGAGATGTCTCTCTCACAGTCAAGCTCCCTTGTGCACTTACACTCGACACCTGATTGCCAACCAGGCTGAGGGAACCTTTGGGCGCCTCCGTTACTTTTTAGGAGGCAACCGCCCCAGTTAAACTACCCATCAGGCACTGTCCCTGACCCGGATTACGGGCCGAAGTTAGATGTCCAAAGTGACCAGAGTGGTATTTCAACGATGACTCCACCCGAACTGGCGTCCGGGCTTCAACGTCTCCCACCTATCCTACACAAGCCACTCCGAACACCAATACCAAACTATAGTAAAGGTCTCGGGGTCTTTCCGTCCTGCTGCGCGTAACGAGCATCTTTACTCGTACTGCAATTTCGCCGAGTTTATGGTTGAGACAGCGGGGAAGTCGTTACTCCATTCGTGCAGGTCGGAACTTACCCGACAAGGAATTTCGCTACCTTAGGATGGTTATAGTTACCACCGCCGTTTACTGGGGCTTAAATTCTCAGCTTCGCCCGTAAGGGCTAACCGGTCCTCTTAACCTTCCAGCACCGGGCAGGAGTCAGTCCGTATACATCGTCTTGCGACTTCGCACGGACCTGTGTTTTTAGTAAACAGTCGCTTCCCCCTGGTCTCTGCGGCCCCGATCCCCTCCCACCAGCRWGTGGTGTTCAAGGTTGGGGCCCCCCTTCTCCCGAAGTTACGGGGGCATTTTGCCGAGTTCCTTAACCATAATTCTCTCGATCGCCTTAGTATTCTCTACCTGATCACCTGTGTCGGTTTGGRGTACGGGCGGCTAAAACCTCGCGTCGATGCTTTTCTCGGCAGCATAGGATCACCAAATCCCCCCAATWACGGGGTCCCATCAGATCTCAGGCATCATGAACAGCGGATTTGCCTACCRTTCGCCCTACATCCTTAGACCGGGACAACCATCGCCCGGCTCGGCTACCTTCCTGCGTCACACCTGTTAATACGCTTGCCTCCCAGGATCAGGTCCCGCGCTCCACCAAAACCCTTCACCCACAAGGGGTGTCAGGCAGGTCTCGGGCGGTTAGTATCCCCTGTTCAACATGGACGGTTTTTCGCCGGTACGGGAATATCAACCCGTTGTCCATCGACTACGCCTGTCGGCCTCGCCTTAGGTCCCGACTTACCCAGGGCAGATTAGCTTGACCCTGGAACCCTTGATCATTCGGCGGACGGGTTTCTCACCCGTCTTTCGCTACTCATGCCTGCATTCTCACTCGTGTAGGCTCCACCGCTGGTTTACACCGCGACTTCACTGCCCACACGACGCTCCCCTACCCATCCAAACGCCTGAACCACAAGGGCTGAGCAATATTTGAATGCCACAACTTCGGCGGTGTACTTGAGCCCCGCTACATTGTCGGCGCGGAATCACTTGACCAGTGAGCTATTACGCACTCTTTTAAGGATGGCTGCTTCTAAGCCAACCTCCTGGTTGTCTTCGCAACTCCACATCCTTTCCCACTTAGCACACGCTTAGGGGCCTTAGTTGGTGGTCTGGGCTGTTTCCCTCTCGACTATGAAGCTTATCCCCCACAGTCTCACTGCTGCGCTCTCACTTACCGGCATTCGGAGTTTGGCTGACGTCAGTAACCTTGTAGGGCCCATTAGCCATCCAGTAGCTCTACCTCCGGTAAGAAACACGCAACGCTGCACCTAAATGCATTTCGGGGAGAACCAGCTATCACGAAGTTTGATTGGCCTTTCACCCCTACCCACAGCTCATCCCCTCCATTTTCAACTGAAGTGGGTTCGGTCCTCCACGACGTCTTACCGTCGCTTCAACCTGGCCATGGGTAGATCACTTCGCTTCGGGTCTAGATCACGCCACTGCAACGCCCTATTCAGACTCGCTTTCGCTACGGCTTCCCCACACGGGTTAACCTCGCGACGTAACACTAACTCGCAGGCTCATTCTTCAAAAGGCACGCCGTCACAGCTACAAGGCTGCYCCGACGGATTGTAAGCACACGGTTTCAGGTACTGTTTCACTCCCCTCCCGGGGTACTTTTCACCTTTCCCTCACGGTACTGGTCCGCTATCGGTCATTAGGGAGTATTTAGGCTTATCAGGTGGTCCTGACAGATTCGCACGGGATTTCTCGGGCCCCGTGCTACTTGGGATACTCTCACAGGCGGCACAAAACATTTCGGTTACGGGGCTCACACCCTCTCTGGCCGGCCTTTCAAGACCGTTCACCTATGCCTGCACATCACACCCCACTGTCCCGGCAGAGACAGTACGGAAAGTCCCACAACCCCGACCATGCAACGCCCGCCGGCTATCACACATGGAACGGTTTAGCCTGATCCGCGTTCGCTCGCCACTACTAACGGAATCACTATTGTTTTCTCTTCCTGCGGGTACTGAGATGTTTCACTTCCCCGCGTTCCCCCCACACACCCTATGTGTTCAGATGCGGGTCACCAGGCAGATCGCTCCCCTGGCGGGGTTTCCCCATTCGGACACCCTGGGATCACAGTCCGGTTATCGACTCCCCCAGGCTTATCGCAGATTCCTACGTCCTTCTTCGGCTCCTAATGCCAAGGCATCCACCGTGTGCTCTTAAAAACTTGACCACAAAAGATCAATTCAGAAATTTTCGAGAGAACCACAGAAACCAACCACACCCAACAACCACCCACCCCAAAAGGGCAGGCCATCATCACGCGCAGCCAGATCCAGGTTCATATTCTTGGAAATTGCTTCTTATAAAAGATGCTCGCGTCCACTATGTAGTTCTCAAACAACAACCCCAAACCACACACCCCACACACACAACCCCCAAAAAAAGGGGCCGAAACATGCATGATCGGCGCAGCCAGGAAACCAGAAACAAACAAACCCGAAACAAACACACCACAGCCCGTAAGCCACAACGC
>NZ_JBFRDI010000025.1:0-13370 GCF_052113505.1 Pseudarthrobacter sp. TAF60_1 | reverse complement strand
AAGACATCCAGCAGCGGCAGCTCAAGGGTCATGTCCGGCGTCGGGACGCCCACCAGGACCACGCGGCCGGCAAGATCCCGGGCGTAGAACGCCTGCCTGTACGTTTCGGGACGTCCGACGGCGTCAATCACCACGTCCGCTCCGTTACCCTCCGTGAGGGCCCGGATCGCCTCGATAGGGTCTTCGGTGCTGGAATCCACGCCGTGGGTGGCGCCCAGGGACTTGGCCATCTCCACCTTCTTCGCGTCGATGTCCACCGCAATGATGGTGGTGGCACCGGCGAGCTTGGCCCCCGCGATCGCGGCGATACCCACCCCGCCGCAGCCGATCACGGCCACGGACTCGCCGCGCTTGACCTCGCCGGTGTTCATCGCGGCACCGATGCCGGCCATCACACCGCAGCCGAGCAGCCCGACAGCGGCAGCATCGGCCTCGGGATCCACCTTCGTGCACTGCCCGGCGGCAACGAGGGTCTTCTCCGCGAACGCGCCGATGCCCAGCGCGGGAGAGAGTTCCGTACCGTCCTCAAGGGTCATCTTCTGCGTCGCGTTGTGCGTGTTGAAGCAGTACTGCGGCTGGCCCTTCGCGCACGCACGGCACTCCCCGCAGACAGCCCGCCAGTTCAGGATCACCCGGTCACCCGGGGCCACCTGCGTGACATCGGGGCCCACGGCGCTGACCACACCCGTGGCCTCATGGCCCAGCAGGTACGGGAAATCATCGCCAATACCGCCCTGCTTATAGTGCAGATCGGTGTGGCAGACCCCGCAGGTGAGAATGTCCACCAGGGCCTCACCCGGCCCCGGATCCGGGACCAGGATAGTCTCCAACGAAACCGGGGCGTTCTTCTCCCTGACGATGACCGCTTTTACTTTGTGAACCATTGTTTTTGTGTTCCTTTCCTGGACCCGTCCGGATCCGGTGAATCGGCACCAAGTGCCAATGTAACTGACCCGTGAGGGTTCCGCGTCTTTGGTTGCGCGGTCCCGTTAAACGGTGGTCAATTACTGGCGGTCCTGCCAGGGCAGGTGGAGGCGGCCTGCGCACGCAACCCGCTATTCAGGGTTGACCTCGGGGCGGACCCGGACGATATG
Organism: Pseudarthrobacter sp. TAF60_1; assembly: GCF_052113505.1. Classification (NCBI taxonomy): domain Bacteria; kingdom Bacillati; phylum Actinomycetota; class Actinomycetes; order Micrococcales; family Micrococcaceae; genus Pseudarthrobacter; species Pseudarthrobacter sp. TAF60_1. The sequence goes on along the minus strand of NZ_JBFRDI010000025.1, from coordinate 12,276 downwards.
CTAAGCATACTGATGAATTGATTACATCCTTCATCAGTTCCGGTTCGACTCTCGAAGGAGATGTGATGAGCACGAAGGTGGAAAAGCGCATTCTGGTGAACGTGCCGGTGAGCACCGCTTACAACCAGTGGACGCAGTTTGAAGAATTCCCGCACTTCATGGGCGGGGTAAAGAGCGTGAAGCAGACCAGCGACAACAGGCTCGAATGGGTAGCCGAAATCGCCGGAGTCCGCAGGCAATGGACCGCGAAGGTCTTGGAGCAGATCCCCGACCGCAAGGTTGCCTGGGCCGCTACGGAAGGGGCCACCAACGCGGGAGCAGTCGAGTTCGAGGACGTCGGAGGCGGCCAGACCTCGCTGCGGCTCACCCTCGAATACGATCCCGAAGGCATCATCGAAAAGGTGGGCGACAAGCTGAATGTCGTTGATCGCCAGGCCGAAGCTGACCTGCAGCGGTTCAAGGAGTTCATTGAGGATGCCGGCTACGCCAGCGGCGCCTGGCGCGGGTCGGTCAATGAGGGCGCTTCAGTCGGCACCCCGGGAGTGGAGGATGCCGGGGCCTCACGCGGCGACTCAGGCAAGGCCGGTATTTCCGGCAAGGTGGCCGCAGGGTTGGGCGTCGCAGCTGTCGCCGGCGCGGCCGCGGCCATGAACACGGGCAAGGACAAGGACACAGCCGAGACCCGCGATGTCACCGTGACCCCTCCGGTGGAACCGCTGACAGTGGAGCCCACACCGATACGGCATGTGCCCACTGATTCGGTTTCGAGCACGACGGCGGCGGGCGGCGTCGAGACAGGCGCTGGAGTCATGTCGGGCTCTGCAGCCGTCGGCACAGATCGCTCGCCGGGCAAGCCATTCGACCAGACCAACGGTCTGGTGGACGTCGAGGGTGAGTCCGACGGAACGGCTGAAGGTGAGATCCGCAGCGCGGCCGAGCGTCGCGAGGAGCACGAGCCCGGGACGATTCCTCCACTGGGGGGCAACCCCCAGCGCTGACCATCCACCCGGTTCTGTCCGCGCGGCCTGTCCGCGCTCACGGCCCCGTTCCCGAACTGGCAGTGCGGGAGCGGGGCCGCCCTCTTAAGGCCACTGGTTAAGGTGGCTGGTTATGGCTGCTGGCCGGCGTCGTACGGGTTCAGCAACTCCACCAGCATGGCGATAAGCGCGACAGGGATCAGGAAGTACCCGGCCAGGACGCCCCAGCCGCCATCGTCAAACTGCAGTGCCAGCCCGCCAACCACCACCGCGGGCAGCCCCGTCAGCACAGAAACCCATCGCGGCGCCTGCCGCAGCCAGGACCACACGGCGGCACTGGCGAACGCAAAGGATCCGAGCAGGACGAGCCGGTGCCCCACCGGATAGGTGGGAGGTTCGACGAGGAAAGTGAAGACGTCGGCCAGCCCGCATGCCATCAGCACCGCCGCGACGAGCACCAGCAGGCCCCACAGCCCCACCCGCCACCGGATCAGGTGCACGGTCCGAACGTAGTCCATACCGCCGCTCCCATGCCGCCGTCGGACGCTCTTTGACTGGAAGCCCCCACGCGAGGTGAACTCGAGCGCGGGGGCTTCCACGGCTTCGTTGGGGGAACCGAAACCGAGACAAATCTACCGGCTGCGGACCGGCGCCACGGCGGCCACAGGCCGGCCTGGTGAAATCTTGACTGAACCTTGAGCCGGCCAGCAGGGGTAGGTGCCCGAAGGCGCCGCCCCTGCTGGCCGCAGAGGAATCAGTGGTGGCTGACGCCCAGCGGGCGGCCCTTTGTCTCCTTGGCGAGCAGGACGCCGATGGACGAAATGACACAGAGAATCATGATGTAGATGCCGATGGACCCGGTCCAGTGCGTGCCCTGCAGCAAGGCCTCCGCGATGGTGGCGGCGAAGGCACCGCCGAGAATGGCACCGAAGGCATAGCCGATGGAGATGCCCGAGTAACGGACGTTCGCCGGGAACATCTCGGCGTACATGGCGGACATCGGCCCGTAGGACAGTCCGAGACCGACGGTGAGCACGAACAGCGCCACGCCGTAGAGCACGATGTCCTTGGTGTCGATCAGGGCGAACATCGGGATCATCCAGGCGAAAACGATTGCGTAGCCGATCAGGAAGGTCTTGACCCGGCCGATCTTGTCCGAAAGCCAGCCGCCGACGAGGGTGAAGATGAGCCAGCCGAAGGAGGCCAGCGTGGTGGCCAGCAGGATCTGCGGGGTGGGCATTTTCAGCGTTTTGGTGGCGTAGGAGATGAAGAAGGCGATCAGCAGGTAGCCGGCGGCGTTGTTGCCGATGAAGATCATCGTCGAGTAGAGAACCGGCAGCTTGTGGTTCCGGATGAGCACGCCCAGCGGCGCCTTGCTTTCTTCCTTGCGGTCCTGCATCTCCTTGAAGACCGGGCTTTCGGCAACTGCGCGGCGGATCAGGTAGCCCACCACAATCAGCACGATGGACAGCAGGAACGGTACGCGCCAGCCCCACGATGCGAAGTCTTCCTTGGACATGCCGGTGTTGAGGAAGTACAGCAGGCCCGTTGCCAGGATCATGCCGACGGGGACGCCGATCTGCGGGTAGGCCCCGAACAGGCCCCGCTTGCTGAGGGGAGCGTGCTCAACGGCCATCAGGGCTGCGCCGCCCCATTCGCCGCCGGCGGAGAAGCCCTGGATGACGCGCAGCAGGATGAGCAGGACCGGAGCCCAGAAGCCGATCTGGGCGTAGGTGGGCAGCATGCCGATCAGTGCCGTGGCGGCACCCATCATGACGAGGGTAAACACCAGCATGGCCTTGCGTCCGAGGCGGTCGCCGAGGTGCCCGGCCACGATGGCGCCGAGCGGCCGGAACAGGAAGCTGATGCCGATCAGGGCGAACGACAGGATCTGCGCCAGGCCGGGGTTCGAGGCCTCAAGCGGGGTGAGGAACAGCGGGGACAGCAGCGTCCCTGTCAGCTGGGCAAAGATGAAGAAGTCGTACCACTCAATGGTGGTGCCCACGAGGGTTCCCGCAAGGACTTTTCGTTCCTCGTGCTTGCTGCTGGGACCCGACTCTGAATCGACGTGTGAAGTTGCGGTCATTGGAACTCCATAGCTGGGGCAGGGATGCTGCCTGGGGGTGAGGGTCGAGATATTTACTGATCGAACGTTCAGTTACTCTAGATAGTACATGGATGTGGCCCGGACCACAGCAAATACTTTTGCGGTTCCGGGCCACGCATGAGGCCGCGGTATGAAGTGCCAGCAGAAGGCCGCGCCAAGGGCCGCTAGCGCGCGACCGTCCCGTTGAACACGGGGCTCCGCTTTTCCTGGAAGGCGCGGAAGCCCTCCGCGTAGTCCTCGCTCTTGCACAGCCGCGCCTGCTCGGCGTTTTCTTCTGCCATGGCGTCCCACAGGCCCAGCCGCTGGTCGCGGATGTGCGCCACGAGCTCCTTGCTCGCGGTGAACGCACCGGTGGCGCCTTCGGCCACGCGGCCCACGATGTCCCGTGTGCCCGGCAGCAGCTCATCAGCGGGCATGGCACGGCTGAACATTCCCTGCGCCACAGCCTCGGCTCCGGAAATCAGCTCGGCCGTGTAGATCAGGTCCAGCGTCCGGTGCATGCCCAGCCGCTCGGTGAAGTACCAGTGCCCGCCCGAATCCAGGGTGGCCCCCAGCTTGGCGAACGGCGAGCCGAACTTCGCGTTCTCCGCCACGTACACCACATCGGTGGCCAGCAGGAGGCCCAGCCCCACGCCGAGGCAGGCGCCCTGCGCGGCAGCGAACGTCGGCGCCGGGAACGCACTCATCTTCTTCAGCAGCGGCTGCACCAGACCGGCCAGGTACGTCTCGGCGTCATCGCTTTCCGGCGTCACGTTCTGGATGTCCCGGCCGGCACAGAAGGCGCGGCCCTCTCCCCTGAGCAGCAGCGCCCGCACCTCACCGCGCTCGGCGGCGGCAGCGGCGTCGTCGTACGCCTTGGATAAGTCGGCGAGCGCCTGCTCGTCGAGTGAGTTCAGCTTATGGGGGGCGTCCAGGACAACTTCGGCGACGTTGTTGGCGATGGAAAGGGAGATCATGGGGCTCCTCGGGTTCGTCCGGGTCCCCACCAGCACCCTAACCTCGCAAGCTCGGCCAGGGAACCCTGCGGGCGTGGACCCGGACTCAGTTGTTGATGGACTTAGACGTCGAAGTCGACCATGACTTCCTTGCTGGTGGGGTGGCTCTGGCAGGTCAGCACGTAGCCCTTGTCCAGCTCGTCCTGCTCCAGCGCGTAGTTCTCGTCCATGGTCACGCTGCCGGTGACCACCTTGGCGCGGCAGGTGCCGCAGACGCCCCCGGCGCACGCGAACGGCACGTCCGGACGGACCCGCAGTGCGGCGTTGAGGATGGATTCGCGGGCGTGCGTGGGACTGGCCACCTCGCCCTGCAGGCCGTCGAGCTTGAACGTGATCTTGTACGTTTCCTTGGACTCGTCCACCAGCACCGGGCGGCCTGCGTGGCCTTCCGGACGGTCCGGTTTCCCCGAGGAAAACAGCTCAAACCGGACGTTGTCCGGGCTGACACCGCGCTCGGCCAGGGTGTCCCGGCACAGCTGCACCAGCTCGAACGGCCCGCACAGGAACCACTCGTCCACATCGTCGGCGTGGATGGCGGTGCCCAGCAGCTGCTGGAGCTTCTCGGCGTCGATCCGGCCGCTGAGCAGCGGCGCGATCCGCTGTTCGCGGGACAGCACGTGGTGGATGGCGAGGCGCTGGGGGTACTTGTCCTTCAGGTCCGCGAGCTCTTCGAGGAACATCACGTCCATGGCGGCCTTGTTGGCGTAGATCAGGTCGAACCTGCTCGCCGGGTTGGCTGCCAACAGCGTGCGGGCGATGGCGATTACCGGCGTAATGCCGGAGCCCGCGGCGATGGCCACGAAGCTGGCCTCGCCGGTCGAAGCGATTTCCCCGGCCAGTTCCTCCGGATGGTTCATGGAGTTCATCCGGTTCTGCTCCACCGCTTTGCCGTCCCGGCCATGCTTGGACACGAACGCGCCCATGGGGCTCATGACGTCCAGGGTGTCCCCGGCCTTCAGCTCGGCGTTGGCCCAGGTGGAGAACAGGCCGCCGAGGTCCTTCTTCACGGCAACACGGATCTCGCTGCTGCCATCTTCGAAGCTGCGCGGCTCGGCGCAGATGGAGTAGCTGCGGCGGATCTCCTTCGGCTCGCCTGTCTCGTCCGGCAGCGTGGTGCGGAGGGCCACGTACTGGCCGGGGAGGTAGTCGAACTGGCCGGCGAGTTCGGCCGGAACATGGAAGGAGACTTCGATGGCGTCCTCGGTGAGCCGGCGCACCTCCTTGACGGCGAGCGTGTGGAAGGACGGACGACGGCGGCCGGTGGCCTGCGCCGATTCGGCGGCGGTCTGGCGGACAACAGGCATGGGGTTTCCTTACAGGACTTTGAAGTAGTCGAACGGTTCCTTGCAGTCCTGGCAGACATATAGCGCCTTGCAGGAGGTGGAACCGAAGCGGGTGAGTTCCTTGGTGTTCAGCGACGAGCACTGCGGGCATTTGACGGCCATGGTGAGGCGGATGGGCCCGGCATGCCGTGCGGCATCGGACTTGCCGGTGGGCGGGGCGATCCCGTACTCCTGCAGCTTGGCCTTGCCGGCCTCGGTCATCCAGTCGGTGGTCCAGGCCGGGGCGAGCACCAGGTCCACGTGGACGCTGGGGTAGCCGGCCGCGGCGAACGCGGTTTTCAGGTCGTCCCGGATGGCGTCCATGGCAGGGCATCCGGAGTACGTGGGCGTGATGGTGATCCGGACGGCGGGGACCATGCCGCCGTCATCTACGATTTTCACGTCCCGCAGGATGCCCAGGTCCGCAATGGTGAGCACCGGGATCTCGGGGTCGCATACTGTTGCGGCGACGTCCCAGGCCTTCTGCTCCGCGGAGGTGTGCCCCGCCGTGGTGGCCGAGTCGGCAATATGCATGTCCATGACGGTCACCAGCTTGCTCCGGGATGCTCCCGGGCCAGCACCTGCATCTCGGCGAGCATGTAGCCAAGGTGCTCCGAGTGCTTGCCGCTTCGCCCGCCGCCGGGGGCGGCCGGAACGTCGGGCACCTCAAGTTCGGCTTCGGCGAGGATCTCCCCGGTGAGGCGGTCAAACTCGGGACGCAGGCTGGAAGGCTCGACGGCGGCGCCCGCCGCGGCGAGGCGGCCGGTCAGTTCGTCGTCGCGGAAGAGTTCCTCCACGTACGGCCAGGTCACCTTCAGGCCGTGGATCATCCGGCGGCGGGATTCGTCCGTGCCGCCGGCCAGGCGGAGGATCCACTGGGCGCTGTGGTCCCGGTGGTAGTCCACCTCCTTCACGGCTTTGGCGGCGATGGCAGCCAACGTCGCGTCGGTGGACTGGGTGAGCTTGCGGTACAGCTCGTACTGGTAGTAGCTCACCACGAACTGGCGGGCGATGGTGGCCGCGAAGTCGCCGTTGGGCTGCTCGAAGATCTGCACTGACCGGAACTCGGTTTCGCTGCGAAAGTACGCGAGCTCGTCCTCGGACTTGTCCCAGGCGCCACCGGCGTAGCTCAGGAAGCTGCGGGCGTGGCCCAGCTGGTCCAGGGCGATGTTGCCCAGGGCGATATCCTCCTCCAGCTCAGGTGCGCGGGAAATCCAGTGGCCCAGGCGCTGGGCGAGGACCAGCGCGTCGTCCCCCAGACGCAGCGCGAACTCGGCCACGTCCTCGGTGGGTTTGGCCAGGCCGGTGCGGACCTCCAGGGCGATGTCCTCGGGGCGCAGGGCGTTGCCGGGGGTGATGCGGGTGGCGGAGGCGTTACTCTCACCACCTCCCATTGGCGCGGCTACACCGGTGGAGATGTCACCGTGGCCGGTTGTGGTCTCGGAACTCACAGGTGCTTCACCCCTTCGCTCTTGGTGTAGTAGGTGGCGTGCCGGTAGTCCTTGCCCTGGGGCGACTCGAAGAACGAGCCCTTGGAATCAGGATCGCTGGCGGCGATGGCGTCGGCCGGGACCACCCAGATGGACACACCCTCGTTGCGGCGGGTGTAGAGGTCGCGGGCGTTGCGCAGGGCCATGGCGGCGTCCGGCGCGTGCAGGGAGCCGGCGTGGACGTGGCTCAGGCCGCGGCTGGACCGGACGAAGACCTCCCACAGGCCCCAGCCCTGGCGGTGGCCGCCCGGGGTTTCAGCCGACTCAACGACGGGGCTGACCTTTTCCGCGCTGCGGTTGATTTCGGTGGCCGAGGAGGCCGGGACTTCCGGGTTGCCGTGGGGGCTCATGCTGCGTATTCCTTCGTCTCCATTGACTGCTTTGCCTGCTGTTTTGCCGCATAAGCGGCGGCTGCCTCGCGGACCCAGGCGCCGTCGTCGTGCGCTTCCCGCCGGCGTTCCAGCCGCTGGGCGTTGCAGGGGCCGCGGCCGGCGAGGACCTCGTGGAACTCGTCCCAGTCCAGCGGGCCGTGCTCCCACTTTTTGGTCTCTTCGTTGAAGCGGACCTGATCATCGGGCAGGGTAAGGCCCAGGACCTTGACCTGCTCGGCCATCATGCCCACGAAGCGGTGGCGGAGTTCATCGTTGCTGAAGCGCTTGATGTTCCAGGCCATGGACTGCTTGGAGTTGGGCGAGTCGTCATCCGGCGGGCCGAACATCATCAGCGCCGGGGCGTACCAGCGGTTCACGGCCTCCTGGGCCATCTGCTTCTGCTCGGGGGTGCCGTTGGCGAGTTCCAGCAGAATCTCGAAACCCTGGCGCTGGTGGAAGGATTCTTCCTTGCAGACCCGGACCATGGCACGGCCGTACGGGCCGTACGAGGCGCGGCACAATGGCACCTGGTTGCAGATCGCGGCGCCGTCCACCATCCAGCCGATGGCTCCCATGTCGGCCCAGGTGCGTGCCGGGTAGTTGAAGATGGACGAGTAACGGGCCTTGCCGGCGATCAGCGCGTCCATCATGTCGTCGCGGGACTGGCCCAGCGTCTCGGCAGCCGAGTAGAGGTACAGCCCGTGGCCGGCCTCGTCCTGGACCTTGGCCATCAGGATGGCCTTGCGCTTCAGGCTGGGAGCGCGGGAAATCCAGTTGGCTTCCGGCTGCATCCCGATGATCTCCGAGTGCGCATGCTGCGAGATCTGGCGCAGCAGGGTCTTGCGGTAGGCCGCCGGCATCCAGTCCTTCGGTTCGATCCGCGAATCGTCGGCGATCACGCGGTCAAAGTTTGCCTGGCCCTCGGCATCGCGCCGGGCAGCGGATTCCAGTTCTTCCGGGGACAGTTCAGCGGTCACTGACTGCAGATTCTGCACTGCCATGGTTGCTCCTCTAGCAAAGGCCTATCAAAGGCGCTCAATTATTTACCGACCGTTCGTTCAGTATATGGGCCGATAGTGGATGGGGCAAGTGACGCGGGCTTTTTTGTTCAGCCCTTTTCCACGAGCGTGAGGACGTCGTAGGTGGCCACGATTTCATCGTTCTGGTTGGTCAGCACCGCGTCCCAGGCAACCTCGCCGTACTCGTCGGTCTCGCGCGGAGTGATCTTCTTGGCCGTCAGGGTGACGCGGATGGAATCGCCGGCGGCAACGGGCGTAATAAACCTGAGGTTCTCGAGCCCGTAGTTGGCCAGGACCGGGCCCGGCGCCGGCTCCACGAACAGCCCCGCACCCCACGCCAGGAGCAGGTAGCCGTGCGCCACGATGCCCGGGAAGAACGGGTTGGCCTCGGCCGCTTCCTGGTTGGTGTGGGCGTAGAAGGTGTCTCCGGTGGAGTTGGCGAACTTGGTGATCTCCTCGAGGGTCACCTCACGCAGGTCCGAGCGGATGGCGTCGCCGATATGCAGTGTCGCCAGCGATTTCCGGAACGGGTGCGTGCCTTCGGTGTCCACCGTGAAGTTCCGGTCAGCTCCCGTGTGCCAGACGCCGGTGACGGCGGTGAGCATGTTGGGTGAGCCCTGGATGGCGGTGCGCTGCATGTGGTGCATGACCGAGCGGATGCCGCCCAGTTCCTCGCCGCCGCCGGCCCGGCCGGGGCCGCCGTGGACCAGGTGCGGGACCGGGGAGCCGTGGCCGGTGGAGCTGCGGGCGTCCTCGCGGTTCAGCATCAGGACACGGCCGTGGTGCGCGGCGATGCCGGTAACGAGCTGCTGCGCCACGGACGGATCATTCGTGCAGACCGTGGCCACCAGGGAGCCGCCGCCGCGGGCGGCGAGGCGGACGGCGTCGGGAATGTCCTTGTAGCCGATCACCGACGCGACGGGGCCGAACGCCTCCAGCGAGTGGATCGCCTCCGTTTCGGGGTCATTCCAGCCCAGCACAACGGGTGACATAAACGCGCCATCCTCCACCACTCCGGTGGTGCCGTCCGCGGAGGTGACCGACGGCGAATCGAGGGTTCCATACGCCAGTTCACCGCCGGCGTCGAGCATGGACTGCACGGCGGCGCGGACGTCGGCGAGCTGCTCCAGGGACGCCAGGGCGCCCATGGTGACACCCTCGGCCCGCGGGTCACCGAGGACAACGCGTTCCTGGATGCGCTGTCCGACGGCGGCGGTCACCGCAGAAACCAGCTCCTGCGGGACGATGGCGCGGCGGATGGACGTGCACTTCTGGCCTGCCTTGACGGTCATCTCGGTGACCACGGACTTGACGAAGGCGTCAAACTCCGGGGTGCCCTCCACCGCGTCCGGGCCCAGGATGGCGGCGTTCAAGGAGTCAGTTTCCGAGGTGAACCGGACGCCGCCCTCCACCACGTTGGGGTGGGATTTCAGGGTCAGTGCGGTGGAGGCGGAACCAGTGAACGCCACCAGGTCGCGGTAGTCCAGCACATCAAGCAGCCCCCGGACGGAGCCTGAAATAAGCTGCAGTGAGCCCGCGGGCAGGATGTTGGATTCGATGATCGCCTTCACCACGGCCGCGGCGACGTATCCGGTGGGGGTGGCCGGCTTGACGATGGTGGGCACGCCGGCGATGAAGGCGGGGGCGAGCTTTTCCAGCATGCCCCAGACCGGGAAGTTGAAGGCGTTGATCTGCACGGCGACGCCCGGAATGCGCGTGTAGATGTGCTCGCCTGCAAATGAGCCGTCCTTGGACAGCACCTCCATGGGGCCGTCCACCACCACCTGCGAGTTGGGCAGTTCGCGCCGGCCCTTGGAGCCGAACGTGAACAGCACGCCGATGCCGCCGTCGATGTCGATCATCGAGTCGATCTTGGTGGCACCGGACTGCGCCGAGAAGGTGTAGAAGTGCTCACGCCGGGCGTTGAGATACTGGGCCAGCTCCTTGAGCTTGAGAGCGCGCTGGTGGAAGGTCAGCTTGCCCAGTTCCGCCTGGCCGGTGGTGCGGCCGTACTCCACGACGGCGGCCAGGTCCAGGCCGTCCGCGCTCACCTTGGCCAGGACTTCGCCGGTGCTCGCATCCCGCACGGGGACAGCGGAAGCGGCGGAATCGGCGTCGGGGGTCCACCACGAATCCCGCACGAAACTGGGAACGGTCTCTACGGTATTAAGGGTGGCTTCAGCTGTTGCGGTGGTGGTCATCGTCGACGGGTCCTTCCAACACGGGGGGACAAACGGTGCCCGGCCAGAGGATTACTGACCGTCCGTTCGGTAATATGTCTACAGTACATGAATGATCTGTGCTGCACACTGAAAGATCAAGGCCGCACCAAGGAGAGCCCATGACCGCCCCAGCCCAGAACAGCCCCGACGCAACCCGGGAGCTCACCGGTCCCGAACTCTGGAAAATCACCCTCGGTGAACTCGACGAGAAGATGGGCGTGAAGATCATCGAGGAATCCGTCGACCGGGTGGTGGCCACCATGCCCGTCGAGGGAAACAGGCAGTCGTTCGGGCTGCTCCACGGCGGCGCCTCCCTGGCCGTCGGCGAGGCAGTGGGCTCCTGGGCGGCCGTCATCCACGCAAGCACGATGGGCAAAACCGCGGTGGGCGTTGACGTCTCAGCCACCCACCACCGCTCCGCACGCGAAGGCCTGATCACCATCACGGCCACACCCATCCACCTCGGCGGCACGCTGACCACCCACGAAGTGCTGATCACCAACGCCGCAGGCCAGCGGCTCTGCACCCTCCGCATCACCAACCTGCTGATGAAGCGGAAGCACTAGCCGGCGCCCGCACCCTTGACACCGGCACCCGTTTTGGGATTACCTAATGAACATTCGGTAAATAAAGCTGGAGGCAATGACGCATGACTGAAGCAGCTCTCTCCGGGGTCACCCACCCCATCCTGGAAAACGACTACGCCTCCGAATGGATGGGCATCGACGTAATCGCCCTCACCGACGGCCACGCCACCATCCGCATGACCCTCCGGCAGGAAATGCTCAACGGCTTCGGCATGGCCCACGGCGGAATGATCTTCGCGTTCGCCGATACCGCTTTCGCACTGGCCTGCAACCCCGTCAACCCGGGCCCTGGCGACGAAGGCAGCATCACCGTGGCCGCCGGCGTCGACATCAACTTCCTCAAGCCCGCCTACCGCGGCCAAGTGATCACCGCCGTGGCGGACCGCCGGTCGAGTGCAGGCCGCAGCGGCCTGTACGACATCCAAATTTTCGCCGCCGACGCTGCGGAGCCCAATTCCCCGCTTGACGCCGGTCAGCCAGGCGAGCTCATAGCCGAGTTCCGCGGCCGCAGCCGAACCATCCCCAAGAAGTAGGAAACCATGACCCTCCATGCCCCCGAAACCCCCACGTCCCAGTCCGCCACGGCAGGCGGCGCAGCGGGCAGCGATGCCGTCCTGGACTACGAAGAGACCATCTCCCGCGATGAGCTCGAAGCACTCCAGCTGAGCCGCCTGCAGCACACCGTCGCCTACGCCTACGACCGCGTCCCGCTGTACAAGCGCAAGTTCGACGCCGCCGGCATCCACCCGAACGACCTGCGCGAACTCAGCGACCTGGGCAACTTCCCCTTCACCACCAAGGACGACCTGCGCGAGGAATACCCGTTCGGCATGTTCGCCGTGCCGCAGTCCGAAGTAGCCCGCGTGCACGCCAGTTCCGGCACCACGGGCCGGCCAACCGTCGTCGGCTACACCAAGCAGGACCTCGCCGACTGGGCCAAACTGGTGGCCCGCAGCTTCCGCGCGTCCGGCATCCGCCCCGGCATGAAGGTACACAACGCCTACGGCTACGGGCTGTTCACCGGCGGCATGGGCGCACACGCCGGCGCCGAGGCGCTGGGCTGCACGGTCATCCCCATCTCCGGCGGGCAGACCGAACGCCAGATCCAGCTCATCCAGGACTTCAAGCCGGACGCCATCCTGGCCACGCCCACCTATCTCCTGACCATCGCCGACGCCATGGCGCA
>NZ_JBFRDI010000024.1:0-17319 GCF_052113505.1 Pseudarthrobacter sp. TAF60_1 | reverse complement strand
CAACTCGACGCGATCATCACCGCCTTCAAAGCAGCCCTCACCACCAACAAACTGCCCACCGCCGGCGGAAACCGACCCCAAATCCTCGCCACCATCAACTACCAAGACCTCCTCCCCCACCTCCCAACCGCCGGCACGGGCGCAGCCAACGAGACGGACGCCGGGACCAGCCCGGAACCATGCACACCGGTCAGGACAGGGACGGAAACACAGACAGGAAGCAGCAGCACCGGCACCGCGAACTACACCTTCACAGGTCCCGTCCCAGCCGCGACCATCCGCAAACTCGCCTGCGACGCCGACATCATCCCCGCACTCCTGGGAACCCACGGCGAAATCCTCGACCTCGGCCGTAAAACCCGGCTCTTCACCCCGGCCCAACGCCTCGCCCTGACCGCCCGCGACCAAGGCTGCACCTTCCCCAACTGCACCATCCCAGCCCCCTGGTGCGAAGCCCACCACATCACCTACTGGTCACACCACGGCCCCACCAACATCAACAACGGCGCACTCCTGTGCTCCCACCACCACCACCACCACCACCTCATCCAACAATGGACCATCCACACCCGCCACGGCACCCCCTGGTTCACACCCCCACGCCACATCGACCCCACCCAAAAACCCCCCACAAAACCACTACTTCAAACCACCACCCCCACCACAACGCGAATAGACGCAGGGCAGTGAAGACAAAACGATTCCAGTCCCGACTGACTCCCAAGCGGTGCCAAGCCAAAGGCTGATCAGACTATTCAGGCGGATCGTACAGACTGGTACTTAGTTCTTCTGGCCGACTACAACGGTGCCGTCGAGCTCTTCTGACCTGACGATCCGGACCGCGAACCCCGCAGCGGACATAATCGAGGCTGTGTGTCCGGCTTGGCGCTTACTCGTTTCAATGATGAGATGGCCTCCGGCTCGCAGCCACTCCGGGGCCCCGGCTGCCACGCGGCGATGGAGATCGAGGCCGTCCGAGCCGCCGTCGAGCGACAACAGTGGCTCATAGTCCCGCGCCTCGCGTGGCATGGTGGCAATCTCAGCCGTCGGGACATAAGGAGCGTTCGCTGTGATCACCGAAACGTTCCCCTTAAGGGAAGCCGGAAGGGCCTCGTAGAGATCACCCTGGTGAATCGCCCCGCCCACTTTGGCAACATTCTGCCGCGCACACGCAACGGCAGCGGGGTCAACATCCGCAGCATGCAGTTCGAGCCCGGCGATCCGGGACGCGATGGCGGCCCCCGCCGCGCCGGACCCGCAACAGAGATCAACAACAACGGCGGCACGCATCGCCGGCGTGGTCGGCCGCTGCATCGCCGTACGGACCTGGGGCTTGTGAACCGGGTCCTGGGACAGGAGAGCCACAGCCTCCTGGACGAGGAGTTGGGTGCGGCGGCGCGGAACGAAAACGCCGGCGTCGAGCTCAATCCTCAGGCCCCCGAATTCTGCCCAGCCCAAAATGTACTCCAGCGGATGGCCGGCAACGCGCTGCTCCACGAGGGCGGCGACATCAGCCGGACACCGCGCGGCATCCATGAGCAGCCTCGCCTCATCCTCGGCAAACACACAGCCGGCCAACCGAAGCCGATCCGCGACGGCGGCAACGGATTCGAAGCCCACTCGGGAGCCTGGCACGGCAACCCCTTTCAGTAAGCCGGTGGGACGGCAGCCTGTACGGCGTTCCCGCCAACCGACTCTTGGGTCCCTCGCTGCGAACCTCATGCTATGCGGACAGCAGCCGCCAAGGCTAGGTCCCAAGACTGGATTTCCTGGGACCTAAACCATGGGGCGGACGGGATGGCCAAGGGCGGAAATATCCAGCACAACCACCGGCTCAGCTCTCCGAAAGAGCGTGCCCAAGTCCGGTCACGAGACGGCGGACGGCCTCCTCAGCCGTGGGAGGTGCACCGAAGAACTGTTGCTGCAGGGTCGTGTCAGCTACATATCGGCCGGTCTGGAACCAGTCGATCATGGCGGAAAGGTCCTTGGGCATCGGATTGACCGGCGCCAGCACCGTCCCTGCCGCCCGCAGCAAACCGGTGGGCACGGCGCGAACGCGGATGGTCTTGCCCGTGAGCCGCCCTGCGATGTCTGCAATGTCCTGCATGCTGACCGGTCGGTCCCAGCCAATGTCGATGCGCCGGCCCTCTACCCCTGGAACGTCGACGGCGGCGGCCAGATAACCCGCGAGGTGCGCGGTGTGCACAAAAGTCAGCGGCACCGTGGGCGACCCGAACCAGCTGAGCCGTCCCTTGCTGATGGGGTCGCCGCCAAACCGGGTGATTTGGTCCAGGAAGGCACCGGGCCGCAGGGCCACAAAGGGCACTCCGAGTTTCTCCAGCCTGTCCTCCGCGAGTTTTTTATGCCAGAAGTGCGGCACCTGCGGAGTCTGGTCGCACGTGAGGATGCTAGTGAGCACGAACCGCCGGATCCCTGAGCGGCTTGCCGCTTCCACGAGGTTGGTGTTGCCCACGATGTCAGTCTCGCTGGTGTCACCCTTGCGGTGCCTTGTGTAGCCCGCCGCTGAGGTGACTACAGCGTCGGCACCGTCCATGGCGCGTGCCAGGGACGCCGCATCCATCATGTCGCCGCGGGCAAATTGGGCGCCGGCCGCTTCGAGGCGGGAGGCATCCGAGCCCGGCCGCACCAAGGCCCGCACCTGCTTGCCCCGCGCGAGCAGCTCAGTAACAACCTGGCTGCCCAGCATGCCGGTACCACCCACCACCAGGACTGGTCCGTCGCTCATGTGCTTCCTCCCGTGAACCGGCCAAGGACTGCCCGGCTGGATGATCACATTGTCGCCCCGCCCGGGGCAGCCCGCTAGCCCTACCCGTGTAATGACTCCGACACTGCGGCCAGGAGCGAATTGAACCTGGCGTTACCGGGAAGGTCGTCGATGAACACGGGCTTGCCTGCCGGGTCGCCCAGCGGAACCTGCCAGTTCGGATACAGCGCTTCCGTGGTGCCTGGCTGGTTCTGCACGCGCCGCTCCCCCACCGCATCAACCAGCGCGACGCCGAGCAACACCGACGGCGTCTGAGCCAAAAGGCGGTGCAGCGCCTCGATGGTGCGCTCCTCGTCGTCACCCTGGATACCGGCGCCAGCGGCGGGCAGCCCCCGTTCAGGCAGCAGCCCGCGTTCCCGCAGCAATCCCATCATCTTCTCCAGCGTGGCAACATGCTCCGCCCGCTCCTCGGCCTCGGATCGTTCCAGCAAACCCAGCCTGCTGCGGAGCGCCACGTGATCACCCGCGAGATAGCCGGCCGTGGGCGGAAGGTCGTGGGTGTTGACGCTGGCGAGCGCCTGCGTGCGGTACCGTTCGGGCGGCAGCGGGGAGTCGCCGTCGTTCTCGAACCAGAGGATGGACGTTCCCAGGATGCCGCGGGCTGCAAGGTAGTCACGCACCCACGGTTCGAACGTCCCCAGGTCTTCCCCGATCACCACAGCCCCGGCGCGCTGGGCCTCCAGCGCCAGGATGCCGATCAGGGCGTCGTGGTCATACGTCACGTACGCGCCGTCCCGGGGCGAGTTTCCGGCCGGCACCCACCAGAGACGGAACAGTCCCAGGATGTGGTCCACCCGGATGCCGCCGGCATGCCGAAGCACAGTGGACAGCATATTGCGGAACGGTGCGTAGCCGGCCTCGGCCAGGCGTGCGGGATGCCAGGGCGGCTGGTTCCAGTCCTGGCCCTGCTGGTTGTACATGTCCGGCGGCGCGCCCACGCTGATCCCCGGCGCCAGCACACCGCGGAGCGTCCAGGCGTCGGCGCTACTCAGGTCGACGCCCACGGCCAGATCGTGCACCACGCCCAGCCGCATGCCTGCCCGGCGCGCCGCCTGCTGCGCATCGTCGAGCTGTTCGTCGCAGATCCACTGCAGCCAGCGGTGGAAGTCGATCCGGTGGGCAAGTTTTTCCCTCAGCGCCTCGGCCTCGGGCGACCCCAGGGCACAGTCCGGGTCCATCCACAGCGGGTCCTCGGGAGCCAGGTCTTCCCGGATGGCGGACCAGAGGGCGAAATCGTCCAGGCCTGGCCCGGAGCTCCTGCAGAAGTCGTCGAACGCTGCCTGCCGGGCCAGCGAGCGCCGCGCATGGTAGAGCAGTTCCAGGGCCTGGAGCTTGGCCGCGAACACGGTGTTCCGGTCAAGCCGTTCCCCGTCCGCGTTCAGGCTCTGGACCTGCTCCTGGAGCCGGTCGATCGTGGCACGTTTGCGCGGTTTCAGATAGGCGAATTCCGGGATGGCTTCCACCCGGATGTAAAGCGGGTTGAAAAAGCGCCGTGTTGATGGCGAGTACGGCGAGGGCTGGACCGGCGGGACGGGCTCGGCGGCGTGCAGCGGATTGACCAGGACATAGTCCGCGCCCCGCTCACCGCTGAGCGTTGCCAGGTCCGCCAGGTCGGCGAAGTCGCCGATGCCCCAGGAACGCTTGGATCGCACCGAGTACAGCTGCGTGGCCAGGCCCCAACCGCGGCGCTCCACCAAGGAATCGGCGGTGGTGAGCCGCGCCGGGACTACCACCAGCGCGCACTCGGCTGTGACGCCGTCGGACTCGGCATGCAGCGTATGCCAGCCAAGCGGCAGTCCCGTCGGCACGGCAAACGTGGCCCGGCCGGTAGGCACGCCGTCCACGTCCTGCGGCGGAACCCAGACATCCTGCTGCACCGCCTCCACGGGCTCGCCAGCTTCCGGCAGCACTGTGACGCGGGCGGTGGCACCATCGGGGACATGGACCGGAACCAGCGGCGTTTCGCCCTGTTGAAGTACGACGGCGGGTGGCAGCATCCGCCGCCACGGCGCCAGTTCGGCCTCGGCCAGGGCAGCTTCGATCAGTTCGTTAGTGTCTGCCCGGACGCCCAGCGCACCGAGCACTTTGATAAGGGTTCCGGGGGCAACGCTGTACGGTAGCCCGTCCCAGCCGTGGAATGAGGTGCCCACGCCGTGCACGTCTGCCAGACGCAGGAGAAGCTCCTTGTCCACTTGTGCATGACCGGCTGCAGCACCGTCGCCTGGCGAAGCAGCCGTTTCGGAGAGTTGAGCGTACTGCTGGTCTGGAGCCTTCATGGATGTCCGCCTCGTCTGGTGTGATGGGCCCGAACTTACATTGCGTCCTGTTCGTCCGGGGGCGTACTCACCCTCGGACAACTATCGGTTCCGATTATTGCAGGAGGAAAAGGGTTACCCGGGCAGGGCCCTCCGGACTGATTCCGCCGGTCAGTCCGCTGATGTTCCCTGGCCCTCAACCCGCCTATTCCCGTCCCAGCGCCTACTCCTTGATTTTCTTAGCGGCCGCCTTCGCTGCCTGCTTGCTGGCCCGCACCTTGACGAGGGACTCAGGATCCACGATGTCTGCGACTGAAAGGAACGAATCTTCCTGGCCATAGTGCCCGGCCGCCTCACGCCAGCCCGGCGCGCTCAGCCCGCATTGCTTGCCGAGGAGCGCGAGGAAAATCTTAGCCTTCTGTTCCCCGAACCCGGGCAGGGACTGCAGGCGGCGCAGTACTTCCTTCCCGTCGGGATCGCCCTTGGTCCAGATCTGCGTGGCGTCACCGTTCCAGTCGTGCTGGACTGTCTCCGCGAGGGCCTGGACCCGCGCCGCCATCGAGCCGGGGAACCGGTGGACCGCCGGCCGTTCCTTGAAGACCCCGACGAAAGCCTCCGGCTCGTAGGCGGCAACGGCCGCCGGATCGATGGAGCCGATGCGTGACCGGATCTTTTCAGGGCCTGCGAAGCGAAGGCGGACTCCATGGTTACCTGCTGGTCCAGCAGCATCCCGGTCAGCAGCGCAAAGGCGTCGTCCGTGAGCAATTGGTCAGAAGCGGGGTCGCCGGTGATGTGCAGTTCCATGGCCCTTATCTTTCCATCTCACAAATCCAAGTACTACCTAATTTCAAATTCGAGTACCGATTACGCGTACGTGTGGGGCCTAGCCCAACTACCTTCGATCTAGAGCCAATGACTCGTTATCGCACTGGGTTAGGTGTCTCACTAGGGGGCGTGAGAAGGAATGAATACAGGACTTAGCAGCCACGTTTTCCCGCGCCTACAGGGCCGGGAAGTGAGCGGGGCCGGCGACGAGGAGGTCTTCGAGACCAAGGCCTCTCCCCCAGCCGTCGCCGGCCCTCTGACCTGTGCGAGCCGGCCGTGAAGTATTCAACATCCCAGGTTTCCGCATCACACGCGCCTGCGGGCAGGCGTCCGTCGCAGCCCCATCAGGTCCAGCAACACGCGGCCGGCCATCCAGCCACACTTCCCAGCCAACCCCCGGCATCATCCGCCGGACCGGCCAGCGCCGGCGCCGGCGCAACAAGCACAGGCCCCGACGGGTTCATCCCCGATTTGGCCACCGGGGCGAAAACGCTGTCCGATTCACTCGAAATCCTGACCAGGACAGCGTCCGCCACCCTCAGCAGGCTCACGGACTCTCCGGTCGAATGCGGCACGCTCCTCAACAGGACAAAGAACGTCACCGCCACCGCTGGGAGCAACGGGCAGACTGCCAGGTTGGCCCGGCTGGAGCAAGAAGTGCGTGAAGGACCGCTGACGGAAGCAATCACCGGCAATGGCACCGTGGCCATGAACCACGTTTCGTCCGATTTCCGCTGGTCGCGTTACCGGCCTCACCTACAGGACGCCGGATTCAACAGCGTTCTTGGCGTGCGGCTCCGGTTGGACGAGGGTGCGACGGCGGCCCTCGTCTTTTTTGCCCCCGCCGCCCAGGCTTTCCCGCTTCACGTAATCGCCGGGGCCCATGGCTTCGCGGACCTCGCAGCGCGGGGTCTCAGGCTGGTACTTGAGCTGCAATCCACAAGCACCAGAGCATCGGACCTGCAATCCGCGCTCGAAAGCCGGACCTCCATCGACATCGCCTGCGGAGTAATCATGGCGCAGAACCGGTGTTCCTACGATGAGGCGATTGGGATCATCGCAAAGGCGTCGAGCCACCGGAACGTCAAGCTGCGAAAGGTGGCCGAAGGTATTCTGGAGAGCCTGCCCGGGGGCGCGCCGCGCACCCACTTCGAACACTAGGGCAGCCGCTCGGCACAAGATGCTTCCGCCCAAGCTTCGGATGAGCAGCGCCGTCTCCATGACTCGGACAGCGCCCGCCCTCGCACTGCTGTACCTCGTCCTGTCGGTCAGCTGAGCCTGCTTAAACTGAAGCAGGTCAGGGGCATTATGCCTCTGACCTGCAACGTGGGTGGGCCCTGTGGGGATCGAACCCACGACCCACGGATTAAAAGTCCGATGCTCTACCAACTGAGCTAAAGGCCCCAGCCGACGGTCAGGTGACCGATCAGCCCAGTCCATTTCTGGACGATAAATACTTTACCCCACGCGCGGGGCCACTTTGACCCGAAAGGCGCGTGCCGCCGTCGTACGTGCCTTTTTCCGCAGGATTCGGCCGTTCCGGCCACGTGCAGCCGCTTCCCCGGAGCTCTCGATTTCCCCGGCGGCACAGGAGTAGCGTTGGGGCATGAGCGAGCAAGCAGGACCCAGTCAGTACGGCGGCGCCAACCGGCATCACAAACCCAAGCCGTTCGCGCCCATCGACTTTGAGCCGTTCGCCGGCGGGCCGGACCCCGCACGCGTGTCGGAGGCCGCCCATCTCGCCGCCCAGGCACTGGTGCGCCACGGACGCGACAGCGACGACCCCGTCATCACCGAGCGGCTGGTCAAGCTGACGGACGAACAGGGCCTGGATGCCATCGCGGAAATGTGGGCCGAAAGTCCGGCGCGCTCCTTGCCCGGTGCGCTCTGGCGGCTGTACGCACTGCGCGCGGCCACCGTCCAGGATCCGGAGCGCATCTCTGTCTACTTCCGTGCGGGCAAGGACACTGCGCAGGTGGCCCACGTCGTGGCGGGTGCTGCCGAGCCGCCCGGTGCCGAAGAGATGCGGACCATGGCGGATGCCATTCTTTCCGGGGCGTTCGACGGCGAGTTCGACGTCGCGCTGGAACGTTCCGCCGCTTTCTGCCGTGTGGTTGCGCTCGGCCAGGCGACGCTCGCCGACGGTGCCGAACACGGAAATGAGGCCCACGCAAGCAAGCTCACCCGCAACTCGCATCAGCTGGTGAAAACCGCCGAGGACCTTGAGCACGCAGCAAATGCATGGCGTCTGGGCGAACTCGACTGAACCAGCATGCCCGATCTGTCAATGTTGACTTGGGCCGGGCAACGTAGAACACTAAAACTGGTGCCGAGCCGCGAAACCCCCGGGCTTCAACATTTAGCCGCCTAGAGCGGCCTACCGCCGAGAGGCGTATCCGGTTCGGCACCATTTTTCTTGCCCGTTTACAGGCCGCAGGCAGCAGCCCGGTAGACTCAAGACCAGTTGCTGGCCTGCGTCAAGTCACAGTGGGCGGCCCAGACCCAGTACAACGCCCGGAGACCGAACCCAACGTGAAGCTGCGCCTTTTCCCCCAGGAGCCCGCCGGGCTGGTCCTCTTGTCCCAGATGGCCCAGCAAATCGTGCACGCCAGCGCCACCATGGCGGAAATCCTGGGTGTTCCCGCCTCCGAGCACGCCAAACTCGTGGACGACATGCACAACCACGAAGCGAAATCCGGCGAGCTGCACTTCGCCCTGCTCACACACATGCGCACGAGCTTCGTGAACCCCCTCCCCCGCGAGGACATGTACGCCCTGTCCCGCTACCTCAACGAAGCCCTTGAAAAGCTGGACGGTGCCGCCGAACTCGTTTCCCTCTACAAGCTGGACCGGTTGCCCAAACGTGCCGCGGACCAGCTTGAGGTCATCAGCAGGCAGGCCGAGCTCACCGTGGATGCCATGCGCCAGCTGAACAACCTCGATGACCTTGAGGACTACTGGATCGAGATTCTCAGGCTGGCCAAACGCGCAGAGCGGACCCACCGCGTCTGGGTGGCAGACATGATCCGGGACATGAAGTGGGCGCAGTATTCCCGCAACCGCGATGTCGCCAACCAACTGGTGGAAGTCACCAAAGACATGCGCCGCATCGCCACCCAGGTAGGCAGCATCATCGTCAAGGAATCCTGACGTGACCGGAGTGATTTTCGGCGCCGTGGTCCTGCTGACCGCGGCGTTCGCCTTCCTCAACGGCTTCAGGGACGTCTCCAGCTCGGTGGCACTCGCCGTCCGGACCCGGGCCCTCACACCGACGGTGGCTGTCCTGCTGGCAGCCTTCTTCAACCTGGTGGGGGCCTTGCTCAGCGCCAGCGTTGTGGTGGCCATCAGCCACACGTGGATTCATCTGCCTGCAGGCACCAGCGGCCTGAGCATCCTCTTGGCGGGCGTGAGCAGCGCCTGCGCCTGGGGCCTGCTGATGTGGTGGCGCGGCATCCCGGCGTCCTCCACGCACGCCCTGGTAGGCGGGCTGGCCGGCGCCGGACTCGCAAGCCTCGCCGTGGGCGGGATGGGAGTAGGAGGCGTTGACCGGTCTCTGCTGGTCCAGGTGGTACTGCCGCTGCTGCTCTCCCCCGTCGTCGCCTACGTCGGCGCCTACCTGGCAGTCTTCCCTGCAACCTGGGCCGCCCGCTACGCCCAGCCCAACGTCATCAACCAGCGCTTCCGCCGCAGCCAGGCCATCGCTGCCGGAGCTGTCGCGTTCGGCCACGGGCTGCAGGACGGCCAGCGGGTGGGCGCCGTAGTGCTGCTGGCCCTTGCCGCGGCCGGTTATGCCGACGGCGACAGTATCCCCCTGTGGGTGGCGCTGTTCTCCGCGATCATGATGGCCGCGGGGACCTTATGTGGGGGCTGGCGGATTTCGTACACCCTCGCCTACAGGATCACCCGGATCGACCCGCTGCGGGGTTCAGTCTCCCAGACGTTCAGCGCCATCATGCTGCTCGTTGGAGCTATCGCATTGCAGTGGCCCCTGTCGACGACCCACACTGTGACGGCCTCCGCCCTGGGCGCGGGCGAAAACCAGCATTTCTCAGTGACCAACCGGAAACTGGTCCTGGATATCCTGGGTCTGTGGGTCCTCACGCCGGTAGCGGCGGCTGCCGTGGCCTTTGTCTTCGCTCTGGCGCTGTCACCACTGTCCGGCGTTTAGCGCCAGCCTCCCTTTAACCACGATCGACTGCTCCAGCAGCGCCCTTCTGAGCTGTCAAAAGGGCGCTGCTGGAGCAGTCGATGGGTTAGCGTTCGGGAGCGACGGGGCTACCCGAAGCGGCCGGAAACGTAGTCTTCGGTGGCCTTCTGGGTGGGGTTGCTGAAGATGTTCTGGGTGTTCCCGTATTCGATCAGCTTGCCCGGCTTGCCGGTACCTGCGATGTTGAAGAACGCCGTCTTGTCCGAGACGCGGGCGGCCTGCTGCATGTTGTGCGTCACGATCACCACGGTGTACTGGTCCTTGAGCTCATTGATGAGGTCTTCAATGGCCAGCGTGGAGATGGGGTCCAGTGCGGAACACGGCTCATCCATCAGGATTACCTGCGGCTGCACGGCGATGGCACGGGCAATGCATAGACGCTGCTGCTGGCCGCCTGACAGGCCCGAACCCGGCTTCTCCAGCCGGTCCTTGACCTCGTTCCACAGGTTTGCGCCGCGGAGCGAGCTTTCTACCAGTGCGTCGGCTTCACCCTTGGAGATCTTCTTGTTGTTGAGTTTCACGCCGGCCAGCACGTTGTCCCGGATGGACATAGTGGGGAACGGGTTGGGCCGCTGGAACACCATGCCGATCTGCGAACGCACGGTGACGGGGTCAACGCCGGGGCCGTAGAGGTTGTCACCGTCCAACAGGACTTCACCCTCAACACGGGCGCCGGGAAGCACCTCGTGCATGCGGTTCAGTGTGCGCAGGAACGTGGACTTGCCACAGCCTGAGGGGCCGATGAAGGCCGTCACGGATTTGGCCTCGATGGCGATGCTGACATCCTCCACGGCGAGGAAATCGCCGTAGTACACGTTCAGGTCTTTGACGTCGATGCGCTTAGACATGATGTTCCTTCACTTGCTGGGGTACGGATTGAAGTCTAGGGTCTGGTCGCGAGGACCGGAACGGCCTGCCGAAAGCTTTTTCAGCGGCCTGTCTTGGGGGCGAAAATCTTGGCGATCAGGCGGGCGCCAAGGTTCAGGATCATCACCAGGATGATCAGCACCAAGGCGGCGCCCCAGGCCCGCTGCGAGGACGGGTCAGGGTTCGCCGGCGACGTGGGGTTCAGGATCTGCGTGTAAATGAATGTCGGCAGCGAAGCCATCCAGCCGCCAAAGACGTTGTTGTTGATGCTGGTGGCGAAACCTGCGGTGACCAGGATGGGGGCGGTTTCACCGATGACACGGGCGATTGCCAGGGTGACGCCGGACGCGATGCCGGAGATCGCCGTCGGAATGACCACCTTCAGGATGGTGCGCCATTTACGCACACCCAGCGCATAGGCCGCTTCGCGCAGTTCGTTGGGAACGATCTTCAGCATTTCCTCGCTGGAGCGCACCACCACGGGGATCATCAGCACTGACAGGGCAACGGCGGCGACGGCCCCTGTTTTGGTGCCGGGCCCCACCACCGCAAAGAAGAAAGCGGCGGCGAACAGGCCGGCCACGATGGAGGGGATGCCGGTCATGACGTCCACAAAGAACGTGATGGCGCGGGCCAGCCGGCCGTCGTTGCCGTACTCCACCAGGTAAATTGCCGTCAGCAGGCCGACGGGCACGGAGATGATGGTGGCAAGCACGGTCATCTGGATGGTGCCGATCAATGCATGGTAGATGCCGCCGATAACAGGGGCGCCCGCTTCCACGGCCTTGTTGTCATAGACGCCGGTCACGCCGTTCATGGAGCTGGTGAGGAACCCTGGAGCGATGAGGCCGGGGAGTCCGTTGACCAGGACGGTCCAGATGACGGAGATCAGCGGGAGCAGGGCGATCAGGAATGAACCCACCACCAAGCAGGTGGCCAGCTTGTCCTTGGCCTTGCGGGAGCCTTCGACCACGGCGCTCCAGCTGACTAGGCCGACGGCGAACAGGATCGCGGAGACCAGGCCCCAGCCGAAAGCGTTGAACCCGATCAGCGCCAGGATTGCGGCGCCGATGATCAGGGCTCCGACGAGCACCGCATAGGGTGCATATTTGGGCAGCTGTCCTTTGGTGAGGGCAGACCGCTTGCTGCGGACCGGGGTAAGCGTGGAGGTCATTTAGTTGGCTCCCGAGAATTCTTTATGCCGGGTGATGACCCAGCGCGCGATCATGTTCACGCCAAGGGTGATGACGAACAGCACCAGGCCGGCGGCGATCAGGGTGCTGACCTTGAGGCCGCTGGCTTCGGGGAAGTTCAGGGCGATCTCGGCGGCGATGGTCTGGTTTCCGGACTGGATCAGGCTGGCGGTCAGGGCACCGGAGGAGAGCACCAGGGCAACGGCCATGGTCTCGCCGAGCGCACGGCCCAGGCCCAGCATGATGGCGCTGATGATGCCCGGGCGGGCGAAGGGCAGGACCGACATCTTAATCATTTCCCAGCGCGTGGCGCCGAGTGCCAGAGCGGCTTCCTCGTGCAGCTTGGGGGTCTGCAGGAAGATTTCACGGGTCAGGGACGTGATGATGGGCAGGACCATCACCGAGAGGACAATGCCCGCCGTGAGGATGGTCTTGCCGGTGGCCGAGGCCGGGCCCTCGAAGATAGGCAGCCAACCCATGTTCTCGGCCAGCCAGTTGTAGGCCGGGGAGATTTCCTTGGCGAGGAAGGCTGCGCCCCAGGCGCCGTAGATCACCGACGGGATGGCTGCCAGGAGATCAACCACGTAGCCCAGGCCGTTGGCGAGCCCGCGCGGCGCGAAGTGGGAGATGAACAGTGCCACGCCGATGGCTATGGGAGTGGCGATCACGAGTGCGATGACCGCCGCGATGAGCGTGCCAATCACAATCGGCCAGATGTAAGCGAAGAAGCCTGCTCCGCCCTGGATTTGGGCGGCCGGGGCTGTCAGTGCCGGAATGGCCTGCACAACAAGGAACAAAGCCACGCCGAACAGGACGACGAGGATGAGGCACCCGGCGGCAAGGGCTGCGCCGGAAAAGATCTTATCCCCGGCGCGGCCTGCGCCCTGGGAACTGCTCAGGGGGGTGGCGGTCATTCCAGACCCTTCGGTTTGTGGGTGGTGCCAAAATCTAGCTTACAAAGCCAAGTTCCCCACCCCGCCTTTCGGCGTGGCGGGGAACGTGGCTTCAGGGACAGGTACTAGGACTTGACCTTGATGGATTCGATGGCCTTGGTGGCCTTTTCGGCGAGGGCCGAGGAGAGCGGTGCGGACTTCGCGGAGTCAGCAGCTGCCTTCTGGCCAGCGTTGGAGACTACGTAGCTTTCGAAGGCCTTGACCAGGTCAACGGTTTCCTGCTTGTCGTAGGTGGAGCAGACAATGTGGTAGGAAACCAGGACGACCGGGTAGGCGCCCTTTGCGGTGGTCTTGCGGTCAAGCTTGATGGCGACGTCGTTGGCGGAACGGCCTTCGACGGGCTTGCCGGCTTCAACAGCCTTGGCTGCGGCGTCGGCAGAAATCTTGACGAATTCCTCGCCAACCTTGATCGAAGCGGTGCCCAGCTTGCCGCCAACTGCCGAGTCATCCGCGTAAGTCACGGCGCCCGGGGTGTCGGTAACGGTCTTGACGACGCCGGAGGTGCCCTTGGCGTTCTCGCCCTGCAGGGATGCGGGCCATACGCCGGAAGCCTTGTCGGTCCAGACATCGGCAGCAGCAGCGGCCAGGTACTCCGTGAAGTTGGTGGTGGTGCCGGAGTCGTCAGAGCGGTTCACCGGGGTGACCTTGGTGGCCGGGAGGGTAACGCCCGGGTTCAGTGCGGCGATGGCCGGGTCATTCCAGGTAGCAATCTGGCCACGGAAGATCTTGGCCACTGTGGTGGCGTCAAGCTTCAGCTCGGTGATGCCGGGGAGGTTGAAGGCCACTGCGATCGGGGAGATGTAGACCGGGATGTTGATGGCACCTTCGGGGCCGCACTTGGCCTTGGAGCTGGCCAGCTCTTCATCCTTGAGGTAGGCGTCGGAGCCGGCGAACTGGGCCGAGCCGTCGATGATGGCCTTGCGGCCTGCGCCGGAGCCGTCCGGGGAGTACTGCACGGTGGCGCCGGAGTTGGCGGCAGCGAAGCCGGCCTTCCAGGCGTCCATGGCTGCGCCGGTCGAGGAAGCGCCGATGCCGGTCAGCGTGCCGGTGACCTTGGGGCCACTGGCAGACTGGGTGCCAGCAGGCGTGTTGCCGGTGGCGTTGTCTGAACCGCAGGCGGTGAGCGCGAGAGCGCCGGCAGCGATAACAGCAATAGCCGCGTGGCGGCCGAAACGGAGTGCCTTCACTAGATGTGTACCCCTTCCAGGGATATTCAATAGCGGGCAGGGCCGGAGGCGCCCTGCAGCGCGATGCGTACGTTTTGTACCTTCATCGAATTTAGAGGCGGCAGGTAAAGGGATTGGCTGCCGAAAGTGAACAGGACATTAACGGAAGCGATATTTTCCCTTACAACTGTAGCGTCACCATTGCGCAGGTCACACTTGCGGCCGTAGGGGGCGCCCGGCAAATAGACTGAACGGCATGGCCGCAGCAGCAGGACTTTCAGCAAGCAGGCGATTCCTGCGGGGTCGAATCCGCACCGGCCTGATCCGGAGCCGGAATTCGCTGCTCCCCGCGGTCCAGATGACGGCGTGCGCGGTGGGTGCCTACGCCTTCGCCCAGTATGTGCTGGGCCATTCCGGTCCTCTCTTTGCGGCCACTTCGTCACTGATCGCCCTGGGCTTCTCGCGGGATCCCCGCCTGCGCCGCGTCATGGAAGTGGGCCTGGGCTGCACCATCGGCATCGCCGTTGGTGACCTGCTCCTGCACTGGCTGGGCAGCGGAATCTGGCAGGCCGCCGTCGTACTTCTTTTCTCCATCCTGCTAGCCCGCTTCCTGGACAGCGGCACTATCTTCACCACCCAACTGGGGCTGCAGTCCCTGCTGGTGGTGCTGCTGCCGGCGCCCGCCGGCGGGCCTTTCACCCGGAGTTTGGACGCCGTGGTGGGCGGTCTGTGCGCCCTGCTGGTGACCGTTCTGATCCCGAAGGACCCGCGCCGGGAGCCCCGCGATGATGTCCGGAAGATCCTGCACGAGCTCGCCGAGGTGCTCCGCGAGTGCGCCTCCGCCCTGACGGAAAGTGATTCCACCCAGGCCTGGCACGCGCTGATCCGGGGGCGCAACTGCCAGCCGCTGGTGGACCGCATGCGCCAGTCGCTGCGGGCCTCCAACGAGGTGGCCACCCTCGCGCCGGCCTACCGCCGGCACCGGGACGAGCTGGACCAGCTGGACAGCTCGCTTGACTTCATTGACCTGGCGCTCCGTAACAGCCGTGTCTTCGCCCGGCGGCTGACCAGCGCCATCAACCACGCCGCGCTGTCCGACGAAGCCACCGAAAACATCGCCGACGTCCTTGAGGAAACCGCCGCGGCCATCGATGAACTGTCGCTGGGCCTCGCGGAGACGCACGACGGCGTGCGCCGCGCCCATCTGCGCACGGCACGCCACGAATTGAGCGAGATTGCGCTGCGGCTGCATCCAAAGCTGCTGGAGGTCCAGCGGCTGGAGGGCGAGACGGTGGTGATGCTGTTCCGGCCCCTGATGGTCGACCTCCTGGAGGCCACCGGCATGGACCCGCGCGAAGCTCGGGACGTGCTGCCGGGCCTGTAGCCCGCCGCCGGGCAGACGGGGAATGTCGGGGCCCGCCATTAGGGTGGAACCCATGGCAACAAAGACTTCCCGCGCTTCCAAAGCGCCCGCGTACAAGTGCGCAGAATGCGGCTGGACAACGGTCAAGTGGGTGGGGCGCTGCGGCGAGTGCCAAGCATGGGGCAGCGTTGAGGAAACCGGCGCTGCCGTGGCGCGTACGACGGCGGCAACAACAGTTTTGGAGCCGGCGCGGCGGATTGCGGAGGTAGACGCCACCACCGCGGCGTTTCTGCCCACCGGCGTGGACGAGCTGGACAGGGTCCTGGGCGGTGGGCTGGTTCCGGGCGCCGTCATTCTGCTGGCCGGTGAGCCGGGTGTAGGCAAATCCACACTCTTGCTGGATGTCGCGGCGAAATTCGCCCGCACTGCGCAGGACGTCCTGTACGTGACCGGTGAGGAGTCCGCCGCCCAGGTAAAGCTGCGTGCTGAACGGATCGACGCCGTCGCGGATTCCCTGTACCTGTCAGCCGAAACGGACCTTGGCCAAGCCCTGGGGCAGGTGGAAAAAATTGAGCCGCGCCTGTTGATTGTGGACTCGGTACAGACCCTGAGCAGTGCACACGTGGACGGCAGCGCGGGCGGGGTGTCGCAGGTTCGTGAGGTGGCGGCCTCCATCATCGCGGCAGCCAAGCGGCGCAACATGACCACGCTGCTGGTGGGCCACGTGACCAAGGACGGGTCCATCGCGGGGCCTCGGCTGCTGGAGCACCTGGTGGATGTGGTGTGCCAGTTCGAGGGTGAACGCCATTCCCGGCTGCGGATGCTGCGCGCCGTGAAAAACCGGTACGGCCCTACGGATGATGTCGGCTGTTTTGACCTGAACGAGAAGGGCATCGAGGGCCTCACCGACCCCAGCGGGCTGTTCGTCAGCCGGACGAAGGAGCCCGTTTCCGGCACGTGCATCACAGTGACCATGGAAGGGCGCCGGCCCCTTCTGGCCGAAGTGCAGTCGCTCTTGGCCGAGAGCCCCAATTCGCAGCCCCGCCGGGCCACCAGCGGTTTGGACAGCTCGCGGGTTTCCATGCTGCTGGCCGTCCTGCAGCAGCGTGCGGGCTGCCTGCTGCACAAGGACGACTCGTACGTGGCCACGGTGGGCGGCGTGAAGCTCAGCGAGCCCGCCACCGACCTTGCTGTTGCGTTGGCAGTGGCTTCGGCCAAGGCGCGGAAGCCACTGCCCATTCGGCTGATCGCGTTCGGGGAAGTGGGCTTGGCCGGCGAGGTCCGGCCAGTCCCCGGCATCAACCAGCGGATCCAGGAAGCCCACCGTTTGGGCTTTACCCACGCCGTGGTGCCGGCAAGCCATAACGGCCCGGGGCCAGTCCCCGCGGGATTCTCCGTCCGCGAGGTGGAGCACCTGACCGAGGCGCTGAGCCTGCTGATCGGTTAGCTGCCGGGACGCCGGACTGACGGGCTGAGCTGATCTGACTGAAACGCCGGGATCTGGCTGGGAAACCGAGACCCTGATGCCGAGGACCGGGCCCCGGTTATTCCGGTTTGAAGTTGAGCAGGACTTTGCCTGATTCGGCGGAGTTTTTGGCGGTGGTGAAGGCCTCCAGGCCCTGGGTGAGCGGGTAGTCGTGGGTGATGACGGGTTCGATGTGCAGGGTGCCGTCGGCGAGGGCGGTGATGACGTCGTCGATTTCGT
>NZ_JBFRDI010000023.1:0-22999 GCF_052113505.1 Pseudarthrobacter sp. TAF60_1 | reverse complement strand
GTGCCAAGAGTCCTGAGCTGCTCTACATCTGCGCCCCAAATAGCCATCAGTTTCTCCTCATACGTCGTTGGATCCGATCCAGATCGGCATCCCCAGCGGCCCCCGGCTCATCCGGAAGATCCATTGCCCCAAACCTATCCCGGCCCCCGAAACCCGTCGATGGGCACCGCTGCCCATGCACCACTCCCCATCGGCCCCAGGCGCGGGGCCGGGAAAAGCGGTCAGTGCGCGGAGAACCGGTTCCGGCCCCACCAAGCGAACGCCAGGCCGGCGACTCCCACCAGCAGCACGCCCGCCATGATGGGCAGCAGCCCGGGTCCGCCAAGGAGCCCGGTGCCATCGTTCCGGGAAACTGCGGCCGCCTGAGTGGGTCTTGCCGATTTGGTGACCGGAGTGTCCCAGTTGGATTCAGCGGACGGGCTCGCGGAAGCCGCTGAGGGCGCGATGCTGGTGGTGGCCTCCGGCGTCGGGGTTTCCTGAACTGGCGAGACCATGGGTTCCGGGGCGAAGGTGGGAACCGGCGCCGGGGCGGGTACGGCCGGAACGGGCCGCGTGGTGGGTGCTGGCGCGGGCGCGGGTGCAGCCGGCGGTGGTGGCGAGGGAGTGGCCGACGGTGGTCCGGTCGGCTTTCCCGTGCCGGGACTGCTTGGCTGGGTCTTCTGGTCGCTGGGGAGAAGCCCGCAGACCACTTCACAGCCCGGGCCGGTAGCGCCGTTATCGGCCTGCGCGGGAGCAGCCGCCGACAGGCCGGCCGTGAGCGCCAGCACCGTAATCGCCGCGGCGGCGACGCCGCCGGGCGCGGAAGAGGATCGGATCATGGTTACCTTTGCGGACGGCACGCGGCACCCCTCCGCGGCGAACTAGTGTTGCCGGTAGTCTTCTACAACGCGCCGGGGGCCCGCAAATCCTTGGATTTGCGGGCCCCCGGCGCGGGCTCGACTCAGTCCCTGTTTTCGGGCGGCAGAGCGATCTGAAGTTTGCGTGCCTTGCCGCGTCCCACAATGTAGCCGCGGCCGGGGATGAAATGCGGGCTCACCCGGCCCAGCGAAGTGCTGAGCAGGCTGTCTCCCTCGATGTCGCCCGGGTTCATCAGCAGTCCCCGGCGGCCGGACTTGAACGGCTGTGCAAGGGACCACGCAGAGGACCAGGTTGACGTCTCGGATTCGCCGATGACCCACTGGTCGGCCTTAATGGACGCCGTCACGAGTTGCGAAACGCCCGATTCCGCCACGGTGTCCGTGAACTCAGTCAGGCCTTCGATGAAGATGGCCACCTTGCCCGGGTTTCCGCTGGAATGCTCCATCAGGTCTTCCACAATCTCGGACAGGTCGTCGGCGCCTACCACTGACCGGTTCCAAAGCGGCAGCGATGCCACCGCGGACCGGCGCGAGCCGATGTACACCAGTTCCGTGTCCGGGTTGGAGCGGCGCAGCGCATAGGCCAGGCTGACCAGCGCAACGGTGCGTCCTGCGCCCGGCGGCCCCGCCAGGAGCAGCGGGCCCTTGGCCATGATCTCGGCCGGCTGGAGGGTTTCGTCGTCGACGCCGATGACCGGCAGATCCGGGCTGCCCGCGGGCAGCAGGTCCAGGTCCACCTGTTCCGGCAGCCGCTGGATCTTGGGTGCCTGGTCCAGGCCCTGGCGCAGCATTGCCTGGCTGAGCTTGTGGACCTCGCGTGCCTGGAGCGCAAGGTTGGAGTTCCCGCCGAGGACGGCCAGCTGCACCTCGAGGCCGCCCAGCAGTCCGCGTCCGGGCGGCGAGGAGGAGCTCAGCACATCCTTGGGGACGTCCATGGACAGGTAATCGTCTTCGGAGGAGAGCCTCAGCACCAGGCGGCGCTGGATGGAGGCAAGCAGCGACGCCGGTACGGAGTTGGGCCTGTCACCGGTGATGACGAGGTGGATTCCGAGGGGGCGGCCGTCGGTAGCCAACTGGAGGAAGATGTCCCACAGCGCGGACAGGTTGCTGTACTCGTAGGTCTCCCGGAACGCCGACATGCCATCGAGCAGGACGAAGATGCGCTTCTCATCCGGACGGTCCGCCAGCGACCGGTACTCGACGATGGTGGACGCCCGGACGTCCGCGTAGCGCGCGGACCGTTCGTCGGCGATGTCGCGGAGCAGTCGCAGCAGCCGGCCCACCCGCTCCACGTCGTCGCCGTCGATGATCTCGCCGACGTGCGGGAGCTCGTCAAGCATTTTCAGCCCGGAGGATCCGCAGTCAATCCCGTAGATGTGGACGGGGCCGCCGCGGGGGGTTACGGCGGCAGCGATCGCGATCCCGCGCAGGGCAGCGGACTTGCCGGAGCCGCCGGTGCCGTAAATGGCCATGTTGCCGTCTTTGTCCGGTTCGTAGAACACCGTGGGTTGGTCCTGCCGGGCGGGGTCATCCGCCACACCCAGCAGCAGGCGCTCGTCGGTCCGGGGATTGGGCAGTTTGGAGAAGTCATAGGTGGTGGCGAGCTCGTCCAGCCACGGCTTGCGCGGCGGCCGGATGGCCAGTGATTCGGCGGCGCGGACGATGTTGGTGGTCATCCTCGCGATGTCGTTGGGTCCGGCGGGAGCTTCCTTGACGGGCTTCTCCGGGGCAGGTGCTTCCCAGCTCTGCCCCGACCCGAATGCCATCTCCACGATGTCGATCTGCGGACGCTGGGGCTTGCCGGTGGTCCAGCCGCCGGCGTAGCCAGTCTGGAAGCCTTGGATGCGGCCAGGTCCGGTTTTGGCCGCACCGCGTCCCGGGATGGAGGGGTCGAAGTAGGCTGCGTCAGGAACCCCAAGGATGTCCGTGGCATCGTCCTCGTCGGCCATCCGCAGGGCCACGCGAAGGTTGGTGTTGGCGCGCAGGCTGTCCTTGATGACGCCGGCCGGACGCTGCGTGGCCAGGATGAGGTGCAGGCCAAGGGACCGGCCTCGGGCGGCCACGTCCACCACGCCGTCAACAAACTCGGGCACTTCGGTGGCCAGCGCGGCGAACTCGTCAACGATGATGACCAGGTACGGCGGGGCCTCGGGGTCGGCTTCGCGCTGGAGTGCCAGCAGGTCCTTGGCTTTCTTCCGGTTCAGCAGGTGTTCCCGGTAATGCAGCTCGGCCCGCAGGGACGTCAGCGCGCGGCGGACCAGGTGCTGGGAGAGGTCGGTGACCAGGCCCACCGTGTGGGGCAGGTTGAGGCAGTCGGCGAACGCGGCCCCGCCTTTGTAGTCCACAAAGAGAAAGCTCACCCGGTCCGGGCTGTAGGCAGCGGCCATGCCCATGACCCAGGACTGCAGGAACTCGGACTTGCCGGCACCGGTGGTGCCTCCCACGAGGGCGTGCGGGCCCTCGTTCTTCAGGTCCAGGTACAGCGGTTCGATGCCCTTGGAACCCACCAGGGCGCGGAGGGTTCCGTTGTCCTTCCGGTTGGGCACGGCAGAGGCATGGACCGAATTGTTTTCTTCCCAGCGCTCGGCGACCGCCTGCGGGTTGTCCAGGAAATCTTTGCCGATGAGGGTGGCATAGGACACCGCGCGCGGCAGGTCCGAGTCGTCCGTGACGGGCTTGCCGACGTCCACCACCGGGGCCAGCATGCGGGCCAGCTGGGCGGCCAGTTCGGCGTCGAGGCTTTCGCAGCTGACGGGATAGGTGTGCCGGCCGAGCCTGACCTGCCCGGTGGTGGTGCCGTTGTCCCCGTCCACCACCATGAAATCGCGGCAGGCGGCCGGGAGCGCCTGAATGTCGGTGGCCACCCACATCACATGGA
Source organism: Pseudarthrobacter sp. TAF60_1 (assembly GCF_052113505.1). Lineage (NCBI taxonomy): Bacteria > Bacillati > Actinomycetota > Actinomycetes > Micrococcales > Micrococcaceae > Pseudarthrobacter > Pseudarthrobacter sp. TAF60_1. Next base: position 19,264 of record NZ_JBFRDI010000023.1, on the reverse strand, counting down.
CGCCGGAGTCGGGCCCGCGTTCGGCGAGCCGGGTCAGCCTGCCGCGGTCAACCGGGGCGTCGTCCTCAACGATGACCAGGACCGCGGGCAGCACCGGTGCCGGCAGCTCGTGTTTGGCCGGGTCGATCACTCCCCTGGCATCGGGAGCGGAGCGCTTGGCGACGGCCTCCCGGGCATCGAGCAGGTCCTCCAGCCGGGCCAGGAGAGTGGAGCCACTGGCGGAACCGGCGGCCAGGTGGTCACCGGAGAGGGGGCTGTGGCCCGAGCCCACATGGGGCAGCCACTGCAGCCAATCCCACCGCTGGCGGGACTGCGCCGAGGTAATGGCCGTGACCACTGCTTCAGCAGGCGAGTGCAGCCCCACGAACTGCAGCACCATGCCGCGGGCCACATCGTCCACCAAACCGCGCGCCCCGGCCACGCCGAAGGCTCCCACCGTGCGGAGCTGGGAGACCACCGGCACCCCTTCGATGTCCCGGAACTGCTTCAGGCAGTCCTGGATCTCGCGCATGTATTCAGCTTCGGTGTCGTTGTTGTTGGGTTCCTCGAACAGGATGCGGGACGGACTGGTGCCCAGCCCGAACCGCAGCCCCAGGAATCCGAGGTGCTCCGGGCGGTGGGTCCACAGCAGCGGGCCCAGCTTGTAGATGGAGTCCACGGTGTCGCTCACCGAGGGCGCCTCCTGGAGGCGCACCGCCCGTTCCACGTGCTGCAGTTCGGTGATGTCCTGCCGGAAGGCGGCCATGGACTCGCGGAACTGCTTGAGCTGCTCCTTCTGCTGGCGCCTGGTCTGCATCTTGTGGTCCACGTAATGGCCCACGATGAACAGCGGCATCATCATCATGAAAATCACCGAGAGCATGTTTTGGGTGACCGCAAACATGACGCCGCCCATCAGGAGCGGCGCCATCAGCATGATGTACGGGAAGGCCTGGTGGTCCGGCCGTTTCGGCCCGGCGGGGGGCACGCGCTTGGGCGCGTCGAAGCGCGGAACCACACGCGGCGAGCGGTTGAAATCGACAAGGGGCGACGTCGGCGCTGCCGCATGGTTATGCCCCAGCGGCACCACAGTCACGGTGGTCTCCCCCAGTGTGACGGTGTCCGAGGAATTAAGCGTGGCCCTGGTGACGGGGAGGCCGTCCATAAGAAGGCCGTTGGCGGAGTTGGTGTCCACGATCTCCACGCTTTCACCAACAGTGATGCGGGCGTGTCGTTTGGAGGTCAGCGGGTCTGAGAGCCGGATGTCAACGTCCCGGTCCCGGCCGATGTAGCTGGTGCCGGAGGGGAGCGAGAACTCCTGCCCGACGTCGGGCCCTGAGAGGATCCGCAACGTTGCGGCGGCGGGACCGCGGTTGGCCCCGGCAGCCTTGAAGTGTTCGCTGACCTCAGCCAACGAGATCACGGAGCCCGGGCGCAGCCCCGACTCCAGCAGGTTGTCCGTCCGGGTCAGGATGTTGCCGCGGATTCCCCCGCCCACAAAGGCCTCGTCGATGCGCAGGGAAAGGTTGTCCGGTGCCGGGGATCCTTTTCTCTCGGGGTCCGCGACCCACAACTGTGTGGCGATGTCCGCCACGGTGGCGAGTCCGTCCACCGTGACGGCCAGGTCCTTGGTTTCCGCCGGCTCCCGGCGGAGTGTCAGCCGGATCCTCATCCTTCGTCCACGCCCCTCATCTTTTCCAGCAGATACAAGTCCTCCACGGTCACCAGATGGGTGGTGACTGCGTGTTCCACGAGCCGGGCACGCCGGTTGGTGGCCAGCTTTCCGCCGCCGCCGCGGAGGCCCACCACGCCAACACGGTCGAGTTTGTCGCAGACGTTGTCCAGCTTGCGGTTGAACCGGGTCAGTGCCCAGCCCAGGGTTTTGGCAGCCGCGGCCGACGACGGGATGGCACTGAAACCGGTCCCTTCGCGCCGCAGCATGGGTTCGGCCAGCGCGACGATCAGGGCCTTTTGGGAGTCGGTGAAAACAACCGGGCCGATGGTGGTGTCGCCGTTGCTGTCATCTTCACGGGATTGCTGGCGGAAGGACGGCGTTTTGAGGTGCACGGCGAACTCGTAGGTGGTGGGGCCGGCGGTGAAAATGATGTTCGTGTGACTAAACACCAGCGGTATGCGTGCGCCCGGGGACAGCCAGGCCTGCATGCCGCCGGAACCGTCCGCCACGGTGGCGGACAGCATCCTGCCCACGTTGCTGAGCCACCAGATCCCGTCATAGCGGGCCACTTGAAGGAACTGGCGGTGAAGGTACGGGTTGTCGTCCACCTCAAGATCGCCTTCCCGGCCGATGTTGAAGATTTCCTCATCGGACGGTTCGTACCATTCACCACAGAAATCTATTGCTAGATCCCCCATATTCCGTGCCTCCTCGTTGGGCAAAACGCGTGCTCTTTTGGTCAGGTGCCTGTCTATTTCGTATAGCAGGTTCCTGAGGGTCCCTCCATGGGGGACGCGGTCCCGTCCACCCTGACGATCATGACGTCAATGCAGGTGATGTTTCTGTCCGGCGGCGGTGCGACTTCGACGCGGGTCTCCTTTGCCACCTGGTAGGGCCCTGGTTGACGGGTCACGAAATCAGTGAGGCGCCACTTGTAGGTGTCGCCGTCTTTCGGCTGGGGATTCCTCCAAGAGAAGACAATCCTGCCGTTGGCGCCCATCACACCATTGAGGTCCGCAACATCCGGGACTGTCCCGTTGTCCAGGGCGTCCGCCGGGGGTTTGCTGATCTGGCTGGTCTCGGCCACCTTCGGCGGCGGGGCTGAAGACCCCAGCACGATGCCCACAATGATCGCCAGGACCAGTACGGTTCCGCCCGCCAGGGCGAGCCACAGGTTTCGTTTGCCGTGGTCAGGAGCTGTCTCCGGTGCCGTTTCCGGCGCGGCCGCGGGACGGCTGATGGTCGCGTCGAGCTCGGGTTCTGCGGCGCCATTTCGGCGGCCGGTGTGCTGGGGTGCCTGATATGCCGGGTGCTGTCCTGTCCGGGCCGGGAGCAGGCCGGGGCGCTGGACAGTTGCGTCCGGTAGGGAGCCGTAGTCGGCTGCGGCCGGTGCACTGCCGCGGAGCATCGTAGCATGGGCCCACTCCCCGGCGGGTTTGTCTGCCTGCTGGCCGGCAACCTGGCCGTCCTGTGGGCCGGCAAACAGATTGCCCGGAACCTGCGGCCGGGGCACTGACGCGGCCGCAGGGGCAGGCGCGAATCCTCCGGCGGAAAAGCCCGACGGCGGGGAGCCGGCGTCGTGGCCCTGGGGCCGGGTGCGTGCCGGGAAAGTTGGGGCGCTGCCGGTCCGTTCGGGATCGATGGCCGCAATGCTCCGGACGCGGGTCTCCTCGAAACCGTCGTCCGGGTGGCTGTCCTCTTGGGCCTCTTCGAGCACTTCAAAGGGCGTGACCGAGAGGTTCAGTTCGGCCTGGATCCGCTGCAGGGCCAGGGCGAAGGCGTGGGCCGAGGAGTACCTGGAGGCAGCAGGTTTGGCCATGGCCGTGGAAAGCGCGCGTTCCAGGGACTCGGGTACGTCGGCCCGGCCCAGGCGGGGCAGCGGCGAGTTGGTGATGCGGGAGATCAGTTCACGTTGGGAGTTGTCGGTTCCGGGCATCACGAACGGCGACCTGCCGGCGAGGAGGGTGTAGAGCGTGGCACCCAACGCCCAGACGTCCACCATCACTCCGTCGACGGGGCCGTCAACGAACTGTTCCGGCGGCGACCACGGAATGGACATTCCGGCGTCGTCATCGGCGTCGCCACCCAGGGTGCCCGAGATTCCGAAGTCCGTCAGGGCGGGCCGGTTGTAATCGGTCACCAGGATGTTGGCGGGCTTGATGTCCCGGTGGGCGATGCCGGCGCGGTGGGCGGTCTCGACGGCGGAGGCCACCTGGATGCCGACGGCCAGGACCTCGTCAACACTGAAGCGCTGCCGGCGGTAACGGACATCCAGGCTGGGACGGGAGCAGTACTCCATGGCCAGGTAGGAGTGCCCGGCCTCGGTCACTTCAGCCTCGAAAATGGTCACAATGTACGGGTGGGACGAGAGCTGGGCCATCAGGTTGGCCTCGGACTCGAACCGGCGCCTGGCGCCCTCGGTCTTCAGGTCCGAGAGGAGGACCTTGACGGCCACCTTGCGCCGGGGACGGTCCTGTTCATAAAGGTAGACGTCGGAGAACCCGCCGGAACCGAGCAAGCTGATGTAGGTAAACCCCGGGATGTGGGGCGGCGGCGCAACCGGCCGTTTGGAACTCAAAGAATCTCCTCAAAACGCAGCGAGATGTCGTCGCCCAGTTCCGCGATGTCGCCGTCGAGCAGGATGGCCATCTCGTTCTGGGCCAGGCGGCGCGGCTGCTGACCCTCGCGGACCAGCACCGTGCCGTTGGTGGCTTTCAGATCGCACAGCATCACGTGCCAGCCTTCGAGCCGGACCTCAACGTGCGAGCGTGAAATGTCGCCGCTGGGGCTGGAAACCTGGACGAGCCGCGGCATCACGCCGCCCTGCACGCGGGAAACGGAAGGCTGGCGACCGATCACCAGCGACTGGTCCAGGTCCACCAGTTCACCGGTGGAAACGCGCATCCTGCCCAGCCGTGGCCGGGCAACCTGGACGGCGTCCGGCGGCAGCGGCGCACCGCACGCAGCGCACTGGGCGTGCGTAGGCGGGTTGACATGGCCGCGGTCGCAGACCAGGGCCAGGACCAGCGGTCCGGCGCCGGACACCGGTTCCTGCACCGGTGCCGGTAGCGGGGGCGCGCCTACGCCGGCGAGGTCGCTCTTCATGATGGTCTGGCCATCGTGGTCTCCGTCGAACCCTCCGGGCTCTACGGCCGGCTCAGTGGCGGGAACAGGCACCTGGGGCAGGTTGAACGACGGCGGAACCTGCGCGGCCGGCGCGCTGCTCCCGCCGGTCCGCCACGGGACCGAGTCAATGAGGCCGCCGCCAAGGCTTGGAGCCGCTACGGCAGTTGGAGGAGGTGTGACGTTCACGGGGGCCATAGGAGGTGTGGCCGGCCCAAACGTGTTCGGTAGAGGTGTTTCCGGCAGGGCGTCAGCTTCGGGGGCTCCGGCGTGCGGAGCTGCGCCGGCGTCGGATTCCTCCGGCTCGTCGCGAACGGCGGCGTCCTCGATGCGGCGGATCACGGTTTTTTCCCACAGGTGGTCGTACGTGCCGGTCAGCTCGTGGGCGGGTACCTGTCCGTCATGGGAGGCAGACTCGACGTCCGGCGAAGGTTCGGCGCGCGCCTCCTGCGCGGGCTCGGCTGTTTCCGCGGGATAGTGGGATTCATCGTCCGTGAGCCCCAGGACCGTTTCAACCGAGACCTCGCGTTCAGTGGTTCCGCGGCTGCCGCCGTGCCGGCTCTCGGCGTCACCCTCTGATGGAACGTCAGCGTCCTGCCCGTCTACAGGTTCCCGTGTGGCGGCGGGCTCCGGTGCAACGATGACCTGTGCGTCAGCCGGTGCACGCGTCACTGCCACGGTCAGGGACTGCAGCAGGACCACGCCCTCGGTGAGCGGAAGGGCAGTCCCGGGCTGGTTGCCGCCCGCGACGGTCAGGCGGTACCACTCGGGCAGATCGAGGCGCCGCTCGGTCCAGGTGGTGACGTCGCGTCCGTTCAGTTCCACCGGCCCCCCGGGAAGCTGCACGGTCAGGTCCAGGTCTCCGCGGAGGAAGACGCGCAGCGCTTCACGGAAGTCCACGATGCCGAACGACGGGATCTTTGCCAGGGAAACACCGAAGCTACTGGTGACTGCGTGAAGAACCTCGTGTACTTCCGGGGCGTCCTCGAGCAGGTCCCACAGTGACTGGACGAGGGCCGGCGGGGTCCCGGGTCCCAGGAAGACCGCCGTTCGCGAGCGGAGGACGCCCAGCCAGGTGCCCGCTGTGTAGTTGGCGGTGGCCATCTCAGTGTTGCTCGCTTTCATCTACGTCCGCGGCCGCTCGGCTGGCGTCAACGATTTGTGCCCTGGGCAGCGTGACCTCCTCTTCCGCGTCCGCGGTGGGCCGGGGGGCGGTAGTGGCAATGCCGGCGTCGTTCATCACGTTCCTGGCGTCTACCACTATGACGGTGACGTTGTCGCGGCCACCGTTGCGCAGCGCCGCCTGGATCAGGGCATCCACGGCGTCCTGGGGGTGGGCCACGGTGCTGAGGATGCGGAACAAGTGTTCGTCGCTCAGCTCACCGGTGAGGCCGTCCGAGCAGATCAGGATCCGGTCGCCTTCCTCGACGGGCAGCAGCCAGTAGTCCGCTTCCGTCTCGTCGCCGGTGCCCAGGGCCCGGGTGACCACGTGGCGGCGGGGATGGACAGTGGCCTGCTCCGGGGTGATTTCGCCGGCGTCCACGAGTTCCTGAACCTCCGAGTGGTCCACGCTGATCTGGGCGAAATGCCCTTGGCTCAGCCGGTACGTCCGGGAATCGCCGATGTTCAGGACCAGCCAGTACGGCATCCCCATCTGCTCCACCACCACAGCGCCCGACAGGGTGGTTCCGGCCCGGGCGCCCGTAGCTTCCCGGATGGAGCCGTCGGCCCGGAGCAGGTACTGCTGGAGCACCGCCGCAGTGACGCTGCGCTCCCCGATGGCCAGCTGCGGCATGGCGGCCAGCGCACGGACGCACATGCCGCTGGCGATCTCCCCTGCTTCGTGTCCGCCCATGCCGTCTGCCACGGCAAAGACGGGGTCCGAGGCGATGAAGGAGTCTTCATTGAGCTCCCGCCGCAGTCCGCGGTCCGTGCCATAGCCGTAGCTCAGGCTGAGCCCGGGACCGTTTTCTGCGTCGGGGGAAACACTGGAGGGCTGAGGGTTCATGCCTGTCCTAGGTGGAAGGAGCGGTCACCAAAGTGGACAGTGGATCCCGGGCTGACAAAGGCCGGCACGCCCGGCCGCAGTGGCGTGCGCCGGCCATCCGGAGTGGTGACGGCGCTGCCGTTGGTGGAATTGCGGTCCGTCACCCAGATGCCGGCGCCGTCGGTCAGCAGGTGGAGGTGCGTCTTGGAAATCGAGCGGCCCGGATCCGTGACAGCCAGGAGCTGGGCCTGCTGCTCCCCCGTCTGGCCGACGGGGTTGCGCCCCACCAGGACGTTGCGGTCCAGCTGGAAGTCCCGGCCGTCGTCGAGCTTGATCCGGAGCACGGCGACTGGCACGGCAAAGGCCGCACCGCCGCGCATCTGCGTGCGGTCCAGGTCATCGTCGGGATGTGCGGCGCCGGAGTCGGGAACCGGAAGGGTTATCGCAGGGGTTACTGGCGGGTGGAACGAACTGGCGGCTGGCGGGGAGAACGACGGCGGTGCATATGTCTGTGCCGCGGTGTAAGGCTGCGGGGTGGTGGGCTGAGCGTGCTGCGAGCCGGACGGCAGGACCGGCGCAGGCTGCAGCGGCGCCGGCTGCGCGGAGGCGGAGGCGGAGGCCGGGGCGGGTGGCGCAGCATACGACGGGACGGGCCCCTGCTGGGCGTGCCGGACTGGCGAAGCGTGTTGGGCCACCGGCGACGCCACCGGCTGCACGGGCGGCAGGTCCAGCGGCGCGAAACTGTACGGACCCTGGATCCCGCCCGACGTGATGGGGTTGCGGCCCGCGTTGACGTCGAAGACCAGCGTTTTGGCCGCTGCATCGTGCCAGCCACGGAGCCTGCCGTTGGGGTCCCAGATGTTGGAAACAACCACCACGACAGCCCATCCGGCACCGATCAGAACCAGCGGCCCCAGTATGAACAGCGCGATGTCGAACCATTTGAAGATGACGATCAGCACGGCAGCCACCAGCGCTAGTATGATGCCGGCCCCGGTGACCAGGCCGCGCAGGAAGACGCCGCCTGTTCCGGGGGCGTAGCCGTCCTTGTCAGCAGTGCGGATTCCCATGACCCGGTTGCCGATGGTGGCACCGGAGCGGCCCTCCAAGCCCGCGAGGACCGCCAGATACACCAGGGTCAGTCCCATTCCGATGCTGCCGAACAGGACCAGTGAGCTTATGTCATAAATGATGAAACCGCCGCTTTGGGTGCGGGTGATGCCCGCAAAGCCGATGGCGAAGGTCACCACCAAGACCGCGACCGGTGCCAGCCAGTCCAGTACTGCGGCGCCAAGCCTTTTACCGGCCGTGGCTGGAACCAGCTCAAGATTGGCTGCCATTCCCGTTCCTCCCCCTGGAGCCGTTTGTACTACCGGGATAGTACCGGGAATCGGAGCGGCGTGCGCCGCGACGCTGTCCATCACGGCCCGTTGTGCATAGTCCACGTTGCGTCCGCTGCGGGCCGATCTGTTGGGCAGCGGGGCACCGCAGGCCGTGCAGAACGTGGCGCCGCCGCGGATCAGTTGCTGGCACCGCTGGCAGCGCTCAGGCTCGGTCATCATGATTCAGTGGGGTTCTTCCTGCCAGGGTTCCGCAGAACGGTGGTCTCATCAGCCTCGGAGGCGGCTGCCGTGCTGCCGGATCCGTTGCCCTGCAGCACAGGACCCGTGCCGCCGGCAACTTTCGGAGCGGTCTCCACCCTACCGGTGGCGGGCGGTTGACCCGCGGCATTCTTGGCCGATGGGCGTGATGGCAGCAGGAGCCCCAGCCGCACACTCCGCAGTTTCAGGGCTGTGCGGCCATCGGCCAGCAGCGACCGGGGCGAGAACCTGGCCCGCTGGCGGCGCCAGAATCCTACGGTGCCGGTGATCTCCTTCAGTGAACCGTCCACGATGGCCCAGTACTCCCGAACCTCTTCCTCGGTGGGCTGGCCCGCCCCGAAGATGGAGGCATCCGCGCGGTTCGCCAGCATGGTAGTTGTCTGTCCCGTGGCAGGGAAAGCCTCCGCAACCACCGCCGCACTTTCGCGCCGCGTCGAACGGGCGTCAATCCCGGCACCCATGTCGGTCGCCAGGCTCAGGACCTCATTCCAGCCCCCGCCAACCCGCTGCGCGGGGTGACCCGCGGTGAAACGCGCCTTCCGGCGTCGTGATTTGAGGAGCGCGATCAGCAGCAGCGGCAACGCGAGGATTGCCACCGGGATCAGGGCGACGCCCACGGCACCCAGCAGGGCACCCCAAAACAGCCACGGGTTGTTCTTCTTCTCATCCGCGTCAAGCGCATCGGGCGAGGAATCCGTAGGCAGGTCCACCGGCTCCTGCGGCGGGGGCGGCGGCTGCAGCACCTGCGGCTTTGGCTTGGACTTGTTTTCCGGGTCCGGCGGGATGGGGATGTTGTCCTTGGGCGGAGTGGGGTCGAAACTGACCCAGCCCACCCGGTCGAAGGCAACTTCCACCCAGGCATGGACGTCCTTGCCCGTGATTTTGACTTCGCCGGCGCCGTTCTCCGGGCTGGTCGGATCAGGGTAGAAACCCATGACCACGCGCGACGGGATGCCAAGGTGCCGCAGCATCAGGGACATGGACACGGCGTACTGTTCGTCGTCGCCGAGCATCTGCTTGGCGGTCAGCAGGTTCCTGATCCGGGACGAACTGTGGCCGGACACGCTGGGCAGTTGGCCCTCTGTGACCAGCCCGTTGCTGAACGCCCCGGTCTTCTGGAAATGCGCTTCGATCTGGCGCACGCGGTCAATGGGGGTGGGCGCATCGGCCGAGAGGTCGTTGGCTTGGGAACCAACCACCGGCGGGACCTCAAGGGCGTCGGGGAGCGTGATCTTCGCGAAATCGTACTGGGTCAGCTGGCCGTGCTCGAGCTTGACGGGATCGGACACCTGCACGCTGTAGGAATCTCCCTGGGACAGGCCCTGGGTGGTGACAGCGGTGTCCGTGCCCGAGTTGAAATAAAGTCCTGACGCGGCAGCGGACGCGCTCCGGTCAAAGCTCAGGCCGGTTGTCTTCCGGCCGCCCGGGACAAAGTAGCCCTGGTAGCCCTCGATGGTGATGTCCAGGGAGTAATCGTTGGTGGGCACCACACTGGCCGTGTCTGCCAGGGTGTTGATGGACGCCGTGTTTCCCACCTTGCTGAAGCTGCCGGAACCATTGGGGTCCATGTTGTAGTTGGTGCCGTTGAAGGCATCCAGGGCGCCCAGCCGGACCCTGCCGTCCCGGGGAAGTCCCTTGACCACAAAGAGGGTGTCGTCCTTCCGGTCCTTGACGAAGGTCCGGAAACTTGCCAGGGGCGTGATGTAGTCCTTGGGATCGAAAGGCGGAACCACAACGTTGCGCAGGACCTTTCGGTCGCTGCCGGCGGTGACCAGTGGCGCGGCCACGGCAGTGATGGCCACGCTGGCCGCGATGACGGCGGCAGCGGTACCGAGCCTGCGGAGCTTTGCCCGCTGAGCGGTGGCAGCGTCTGCCTGGGGCCGGTTGACCGAGATCTTCCGGGTATCGCTGCGGCGCAGCGCGTCCCGGCGGAAGGTGGCCCAGGCAATCGCGACGACGGTCAGTCCAATGCCGCGCTCAACCGTCAGGAAGGCGGCGCTGGTGCTGAAGGCAATGCCGGTGACAAAGAGCGCAAGCACCGGGAGCAGGGGCCAGTAAGGGCTCTTCAGGCGCCAGATCAGCAGGCCGGCCACCAGTGCGGTGAGCAGTGAACTCAGGAACGGGACAATCAGGACCCCGCCGGCGGATCCCACCGGAACGCCCACCGTGAGCATGTCCTTCCAGGCGAACACCACGCCCAGCAGCAGCGTGCGTAAAGAGTCGAGGCTGGGAATGAAGCCGGCGATCGCAGCATCCGGCACAGCGAGGAACGTACCGAAAACCAGGTAGGCGCCCAGGGCGAGGGCGGCGGTGATCAGCAGGCCGAGGCGCAGGTGGGCGCTGAGGGCCGCGATGCCGAGGCCCAGGATGATGCCGCCGAATCCGGAGATGAGGTAGTAGGGGTCGCCGCCGAAGCTGAGGCTGAACCCCAGGACGCCGAGCCCGAGCAAAGCAGTGAGCGCGCCGGCGTCGAGCATAAAGTGCCAGGCGGGCTGGCCGTCGGCGAAGGCTGACTCATCCTGCCGCCGCGAGGACGCCCGGGGCCGGAGGTCGGATGCGGAGCTCATGCGGCTGCCTTTCTGAGGACGATGGCCAGGTCGGCGAGGTCGCCGAGCGTCAGCACTGTCAGGTCTGCGATATTGGCGCGGCCGGGGGCTGCCCCGATCTGCAGCCGGACGGCCAGGCTCCGCACACCGGGCGGGACGGACGCGGCCGCCGAGCGGAGCTGCGTGGGCGTCACGTTGCTGCCCACCACGAAGAACACCACGGAAGCGTTGGGCACGGTGTCGGCCAGGGTCCGGGCGAGGTCGACGGCGTTGCGGCGCATGGGTGCCCCCACGATCCGTGTCATGTCGTCCAGCAGGTTGCGGCCGGTTTCGCAGCGCAGCGGCCCCTTCTGGGTGAGGACGTCGAGTTCGCGCTGCTCGCGGATGGCCTGCCGACCGATCGATGCGGCCGCGGAGATGGCCATTTCGAATTCCTGCTCCGAGGCGTATTCGTCGGTGTTGATGGAGAGGGAGATTGCCAGGTGGGCGCGACGGGTTTCCTCGAACTGGCGCACCATGAGCTTGTTGGTCCGGGCGGTTGTCTTCCAGTGGATGTGCCGCCGGTCATCGCCCGGGACGTAGTCTCGCAGCGCGTGGAAGGAGACGTCGGCGCTGGACAGATCCGTGGTGGGCATGCCTTCGAGGTCCCGGATGAAGCCGGCCGCGGAACCGGCCAGGGCCACCGTACGCGGGTGGACGAAGAGGTCCTCCGGCTCGGTCCACATCACCTGGCGGCGGAGCAGGTGCAGCGGGTCTGCCCGGACGGACCGGACCGGCCCCACCACGATGACTGCACGGCGGGCTGTGGGGATGGTGAAGAGGTCCTCATGCACCTGCTGGGGTTTCATCCTGGGCAGGTGGAAGACGGCTGTGGCATTGCCCACCGGCAGTTCCAGCGCGGCCGGCAGCAGCGGGCGCGTGGAGGTGTTGGAGACGGCGATGCTTCCTACCGCGCTGTCCCCCACTGCCACCCGTGTCCGGGCGAGGTCCAGGATCACGCCGTATGAGGACCGGCCCAGGATGAACCCGATGGCGATCAGGAAAAGGACGAACGCCGCGATGGCGGCAGCTTTTGCCTCCTGCCAGCCGAAGGCCTGGCCCGCGGTCCACAGCAGGATCGAGGCCGCCAGGACTGACCAGCCCAAAACGCTGACCACGGACAGGATGGGCCACACGTACTGCAACCACAGGCCACGGACTTTCTCCCACGCCGGAGTGAGGGCGAGCCCGGCCGTGCTGGTGGCCTCGGCCCAGACAGAGGACGGATGCAGCCTGCTTGGCCTGCCGTCCCGGTGGAAGGGTTGGCGGAGGCGTTCAGCAAGCCGGGTCAGCGGAGTGCTGCTGGACATAGGGGTACCTTTGTTCGCGCTGGAGGGTGACGGTCTGGGGCTCCGGAGAGCGTCAGACGGTGGCGCGCTGCTGCGGTGCGGCGACGTCGGACAGCACCCGGCCCAGGATGGCCTCGGCTGTGGCGCCGGAGAACTCCGCTTCCGGATCCATCACAAAGCGGTGGGTCCAGACCACGGGAGCCAGTTCCTTGACGTCGTCAGGCAAGACGAAGTTACGCCCCTGGCTCGCAGCCCAGACCTTGGCGGCACGCACCATGGCGATGGCGCCACGCACGGAGACCCCCAGCCGGCTCTCGGGCGCGTTGCGGGTTTCCTCACAGAGCCGGGAAATGTACTCCAGGACAGCCGTATCAACGTGCACGGTGGCGGCCAGGTCAGCCATGTCCGCCACAGCCTGTGTGGTGATGACTGCCGTGAGCTCCTTGGACCGGTCCTTGAGGTTGGAGCCGCCCAGCAGCTGCACCGTGGAGGCGTGGTCCGGGTAACCGATGGAGGTCTTGATCAGGAAACGGTCCAGCTGCGCCTCCGGCAGGCGGTAGGTACCGGCCTGCTCGATGGGGTTCTGGGTGGCCATGACCATGAACGGCCGGCCTGCCTCATAGGTCACGCCGTCCACGGTGACCCGGGACTCTTCCATGACTTCCAGCAGCGCGGACTGGGTCTTGGGCGAGGCACGGTTGATTTCGTCGGCCAGGACGATGTTGTTGAAGATCGGGCCCTTGTGAAACTCGAACTTCTGCGTCTTCTGGTCGTAGATGGTCACACCGGTCACGTCAGAGGGCAGGAGGTCCGGGGTGAACTGGATTCGGTTGTTGGAGCCCTGGACGGTTGCTGCCATGGCCCTGGCCAGCATGGTCTTGCCGGTGCCGGGCGCGTCTTCGAACAAGACGTGTCCCTCGGAGAGCATCGCGGTGAAAGTCAGCCGGATGACGTGATCTTTGCCGAGCACCGCCTGGCCCACGTTGGAAACGAGCTTATCGAAAGTGCCTGCAAACCATTCGGCCTGCTCGGTGGTCATGGTCATGAAAGGGGGTCCTTATCTTGAGGTGCTGGAGTTGTTGGCGGGCGTACCCGGCGGGAGGCCGAAGGACGTCCGGCTCAGTGCTTGGGCATTCCGCTTGGCGGGTTGCCGGGGTGGTTGGTGGTATCGCTGCGGACGTAGTTGCCTGCCGCGGCACCACTGGTCAGGTGGTACCAGATGCCGGAGGGATTTTCATTTGTCTTGTACCAGACCACGTAGAAGTCTGAATCTGCGGGCTGGTTCGCGGGCATCCACTTACCGCCACCGACGCAGGAGGACGGGTTGCCCTGCCGGAAACTGTCCACGCCGTATCCCGGCTCGGTGCAGCTGCGCACAGGTGTTGCCGTAATGGACCACGACGTCGGGACCGGCGGCGGCGGCGCGGCCCCGCTGCGCGAGGTGTCACTGCCGATTCGGCCTTGCTGGCCCCCGCTGATGGCGCGGACCTCCAGCGTGTGAGTTTCGCTGAAGCCGACACTCTTGGAGAAGGACCTCTGCGAGGTGTCCTGCCACGTCCCGTTATCCAGGCTGTACTGGTATCCCGTGACGGGCCGGCCGTTGCCGCTGGGCTGGTTCCAGCTCCAGGAGACCGTCTTGTCGCCGACGCCGCTACTGCTGGTTCCGGTCACGGTCGGCGCGAAGGCGAGTCCGTAGGGGTTGACGCTGTTTGATGGCGGGCTTGCGTCACCGGCCGTTGAGCTGCGGGACGAGACGGCCCAGACGACGACGGCGGTATCGGTACCGTTGGCGGCAGATACTGTTCCTCCCCCGGCCGCGATGTTGCCACTGCCTCCGCCGGAAGTCAGCCGGTACATGTACGTGATCTCGCTGGGCGCCGAGCCGTTGCGCTGCGCATCGGTCAGCGGTGTGAACCGGACGTCGATCTTTCCGCCGTCGCCATTGGTGCCGACAAGGGTGGCCGACGGCGTTCCCACCATCGCGGGCTTGCCCACTGCACGCACGGCTGCGGATTGCGCACTCGTACCGGAGGTGCCCGCCTTGTTCGTGGCGGACACCGTAAAGGTGTAGCCCGATTCGGAGTTGTCCACCGTGACGTTCTGCGTGGTGCCCGCTACCTGTTGGGATACGACCACGGCGCCTCCCCTCAGGGTGGTCAGGGTATACGAGGACACTGCGTCACCGTTGTTATTCGGAGCCGTCCAGGTCACCTTGAGCTGGCTCTGGGTACCCACCGAAGGGGCCGCCGTCGCTGACGGGGCGGCCGGAGTGGCCGGCACACCGGCGGGCACTTCGGCCGCCGAGTAGGCACTCCACTCGGACGGTTCCTTGGCATCGTTCCGGGCCAGGACACGCACCTTGTACGACACGCCGTTCTGGAGTCCCTTCCAGACGTAGCTGACGGCGGTCAGGTTTTGGATCTGGGCGTTCTGACCGGCGGGGGCCGGCGAAATCTCCAGATCGTAGGACTTGACCGGCGATCCCTTGCTGGCCGGCGCCACCCAGTTCACCGCGAGCTGCTTGTCGCCGAACTTGAGCGTCGGTGCCAGGGGCGTGTCCGGTTTGACGTCGGGCCGCACTTCAGCTGAAGCGGGTGAGCGGTCGGACTCACCGAACTCGTTGGTGGCCGAGACCTGGAAGGAGTATTTGGTGTTGTTGACCAGTCCGGTGAGCGTGCAGGTGTTCGCCGGGCAGTCCTGCCTGAAGCCTGCGCCGTACACCGTGTATCTGGTGATCGGTGAGCCACGGTCGGCGGGCGCGCTCCAGGACAGCAGGGCCGTCTGGTCCCCGACACTCTGCGCCTGCGGGGTGGTGGGTGCCAGTGGCTTGTCCTTGACGGTCAGCCGGATCCGGGCGGTGGCCTGCCTCGAGGTTTCCTGCGTCTTGTCGGCCACCGTGTAGGAGACCACCATTGACCCGCTGAACCCCGGGGCCGGGGTCACCGTGACTGCATCCCCGGAGACCTCCACATTCCCGCTGCCGGTTTCGGCGGTGGCGGCAATGATTTTCAGGGCCTGCTCCGGGAAGGGGTTGGCGTCGTTGGCGAGGACCTTGACGGTTACCGGCTTACCGGCGGCGGCATTGGGTTCGAGGTCGTCGTTGGCTACGGGCTTCGGCCGGTTCGAGGCGATGACGGACAGCTGGTAGGTGGCGGTCGCCTCAAGACCACGCGAATCCGTCGCTTTGACCTGCACAGCTCCGGAGGTGCCGGTGGCCGTTGATCCGTCCACCGAGGCCTTAAGGATCTTGCCCTCAATGCGGGCATTGAAGCTGGCAGGGCTGCCACCCACCAGTTCGTACTTCATGTTGTCCACGTCGTTACGGTCCGGGTCCGAGGTCAGCCGGCTCAGGTCCAAGTCGGCGGACTCCCCCTTCGGAACCTCGATTTTGGCGCCCAGGAGTTCGGGCGGGTTGTTGCGGTTCGGGTCGGGCAGCACCTTGGTGCGGATGCTCAGCGTGGACTTCAGGCCCGCAGGATCGTCAACGGCGGTGCCGTCGGTCACTTCGAAGCTCAGCGAGCCCGGGCCAACGTAGTCCGCGCCGGCGGCGTACTTCAGTGAGGTTCCGTCGCCGGAAATGGGATTGCTGCCGTCCGAGCCGATGAGCTTGATACGGTCGGTCTGGGTCAGGCGGGGTGACCGCCCTTCCCGGACCTTAACCCATTCCTTGAGGTCAACGTTCACGGACTGCCCCGAGATGACCTCGATGACCTCGTCCTTGGCGAGGGTGGGGACCTGCTGCCCCAACCCCGGCACCCAGATGATTGCGGTCGATTTCTGACCGTCAACATCCTCAACGGTGTACGGGATGAGCTGAGGAGCCTCGGTAAGCTCCACGATCATGTTGCCGTCGGACCCGGGGCGTGCCGTGACGGCCTCGGTGCTGATTTTGAGGTTCTCGCCCACACCGTCGGGATCCTCATCGTTTTTGAGGACGGGTACGTCCACGGCGGTCTTTCCCATGGCCTGGGCGGACGTCACCCGGTCATCGCGCGCAACGGGCGCCTTCAGCGGAACCTCGTTGTCCACCACCACCCGGATGGTGGCCTGGGCCTCGGCTCCCCGGTCATCGGCAATGCTATAGCGGACGTTAACCGTCCCGGCGGCGTTGGGGGCCAGCAGGATGATGCGGCCGCTGGTCTTGCTGACGGTGGCCTGCAGGGCGGGGTCAGCCTCGATGCCGTCCGTAAGGATGCGGATGAGGTCGCCGTCGGGGTCAGTGTCGTTGCCGGTGGCATCGACGGCGATCTGCCGTCCCGGCCGGACCTTCACCTCGTCATCCACCGGGGTGGGGTTCTGGTTTGTCTCACCCCGGGGGGCGATGCCGACCGTCACGGTCCCCGTGTTGACGGCGCCCTGGCGGTCTACCACCTTGTAGCGGAACGTGTCTGTTCCGGCCCCGTCCCCGGCCGCCGTGAAGTCGATGAAGTTGCTTCCCACGGCGGCGGTTCCCATGGCGGGGGTGCTGTCGATACCGGTCAGCTGGACGGAGTCGCCGTCGGGATCAATCCCGTCCAGCGGTACGGGAATCCGCACTGTTCCGGCGGCCACGACGCGGGCGGTCAGGTTCCGCGGCTGCGGCCGGGAGTTTTCGGCGCCTTCCAGCGGAAGGATGTGGATGGTGACAGCAGCGGCACTCTTTTGCCCCTGCGGGTCCACGGCATTGTAGATGGCCCGGACCGTTTTGGGCTGGGAGCCGGCGATGAACCGGACGGTGTTTTCGGAGACGAAACTCTTGCCGTCCACTTCGTCCACGGGCTGCGGCAGGACGGGGTCAACAGTCAGTTGCTGGCCCTGCGGGTGGGTGTCGTTTTCCAGCACCGGGATGGTGACGACGTCGTTTATGCGGACGTTCACTTCGTCGGGTTTGGGCTGGGGTGCTTCGACGACGGGGGGAGCCGGGACCGGGACCACGGCGACGCTTCCTGTGGCTGACTTGCGGCCGTTGGACATGGTGTATTCGAAGCGGAACGGGTCCTTGGTTCCAACCACATCGGTGATACGCAGGACGCTGTGGTCGATGACGCTCACCGAGGCCGTGGTGTTCTCCGGGAGCTTCACGGACTGCAGGACCAGGACGCCGCCGGACGGGTCAGAGTCGTTCGCCAGCGGGTCAAGGAGGACGCTTCCGCCGGTCGGCATGAGCGCCACATCGTGCACAGCGACAGGATCACCGGCGTCGTTGCCGGACTCGACGTCAACCCGGATCAGCCCCTGGCTGCTTTGCGGACCGTTGCTGGCGATGTAGGTCAGGTACACCGGGCCGGGGGTGGTGCTACGGAACGTGAAGGTGCCGCCGTCGGTGACGGGACCCAGTTCGGCGGGACCGTTGGCCTCAACCTGCGCCAGACGGAGGGCACCGCCGTTGGGATCGACGTCGTTCTTCAGCGGTGCGATCACCAGGTCCTGGCCTACCACCGCCGTGACGTGATCGGCGTTGACCACCGGTGCCAGCGCGCCCGGCGGCTGGACGTTGACCACCACTTTTCCGGTGACCGTGGCGCGGCCATCCCAGATGGTGACTTCGACGTTCTTTTTTCCGGCCGTGGCACCGGAGTCCTGGAAAGTCAGCAGCCCGTCGCGGCGGACCTTCACCTGGTCCTGGACGTTGTCTGCTTTGGCATCCATCAGGACGAGGTCGTCGCCGTCCGGGTCGGTCCAGTCCGTGAGGATGTTCTGGCTGACGGACTTGCCTTGTTCCACGAGCATGGTGGTGGCGTCACCGCCGCGTTTGAAGGCGGGGGGCCGGTTTTCGTCTGCCCCCACCACGTTGAGCGTGACCTGGCCGCCGGCGGAGAGTCCCCGCCCGTCGGCGGCGTTGTAGTTGAATGTTTCGGTGCCGGGCCTGGCGTCTGCGGGGACGGAGATCTGGAACGCCGTGCCGCCGTAGATGCTCTGCAGGGTCCCGGCTTTGGGTCCGGAATCGCCGACGGCGGCGGTCAGGACGTCGCCGTCGGGATCGGAGTCGTTGTCCAGGACGCTGAGGATGGTGGTGCGGCCGGGGCGGACGCCGACGGCGTCCGGTTTGGTTTCCGGCGGCCGGTTGGGTTTGGTGCGGTCCGGCAGGACGTTGATGGTGTTGTTGTCCGCCGATTCCTGGTCCTGCTCATCGGATTCGTTCTTGGGCGGCACAACGTCGTCCCAGTTGTTCACCAGCTGCATGTCCTGGTTCACCAGCCACACATTGCCCGAGTTCACATCATTGAGGACCACCAGGTCCCGGTTCACCCGAAAAACATACGACGGCGACGCACTCGCCTTGGGCACGTCCACGTTCTTATCATCAGCATCATTGACGCAGTCACGCACATACTTATTCGCCCCGGACCACGCCGCATGCACACACCCACCCAACTGCACCGGCGCGGCAGGTACACCCTCACCGCCGAACATCACCGTTTTAGCTGTAGAACCGTCCAAGGGCTGCTTCAACAACGCCTTCCGGGTCGAGATCGCCACAAAATCACCGGCCGGACCACCCTGCTGCAGCTTAGCGTCCCGCGCATTATCCAACTGCAGACGCTTGCCACCGGGCAGGAAAAGGCTCCCCGCCGCAGCATCCAACACCACCGGCTTATCCCCCACCACCGTCATCTGCAGATCCCCCGCACCCTTAAGCTCACCCCACGTGCTGGTATCCGAACTCACCACTTCACCGTTGGCATCCACGGTGGTCACGGTGACCACCCCGGACTTCGGATCCGCCGAGTACACCCGGTCATCAGCGCCAACGGCGGACACCAGGCCCTCCGAACCCACCATCACCGGCTCGGACGCCTCCTTGTCGAACCCGTTGACGTTGGACGGCGAGAGGGCCCAGACCTTGCCGGCGGCCGGATCCGTCACCGCGATCACGCCGGCACCGAAACTGACGTCCGCGGAGCCCGGCAGCTGCTTGTCCCCGCCCAGGCGCATGTTCGCAGGAGAAACCTGATTCAACGTCGAACCCGTCTCATCATCCACAAACACATCCCCGGCGTTCTGCAGAATGTCAAAGGTGGTACTCGCCGGCGTCACCGCACCAT
>NZ_JBFRDI010000022.1:0-41159 GCF_052113505.1 Pseudarthrobacter sp. TAF60_1 | reverse complement strand
GCGCTGGGCGCGCCGCTCGCCGGACTCTTCATCGACGGGTCGGGACCGTCCGGGGGGTGTGTTGCGGTGGGCGTGGCCGGAGTCCTGCTTTGCCTGGGGGGGCTGCTGCTCCAGGCGCTGCGGCGCCGCCGTCGCAATTTAGTTCTTGGAGGAATTGCCGCGCCAGGTACTAGTTGACAGCGCCGGTGTACTTCTCGCCGGGGCCCTTGCCCGGGGCGTCCGGAATGACGGACTCTTCACGGAAGGCAAGCTGCAGGGAACGCAGGCCATCGCGCAACGGTCCGGCGTGCTGGGAACCGATTTCGGGGGCAGCGGCCGTCACCAGGCCGGCAAGGGCTGTGATGAGTTTGCGGGCCTCATCCAGGTCTTTCAGTTCCTCCGCGTTGTCCTCGGCGGCGAGGCCGAGCTTTACTGCTGCTGCACTCATCAGGTGAACCGCGGCGGTGGTGATGACCTCGATGGCAGGCACCTCGGAGATGTCGCGGATTTGCTGGCTCACGTCAGCTTCGGCGGGGGCGGCCTCGAAAACGTGTGAATTGCTGTCTGGGGTACTCATACTGGTAAGCTTGTCACAGACCGACTGAATGTCGTTATTTTGCTGTGTTAAGGTCCCGCTGGCGCCATGCTGCGTCGTGAGGGATTTTTTCTGTAGAATGGCATCCAGTTTGCAAGCGGAGTTCTCTCCCACCCGCGTCAGCCGTTTTCCCACCGGAAGTTCTTCCAGGGAAGCAAGGTTGCCGGGTACCGGTCGGACAGTTCCTTGAGGCGGTGAGCCTGGGGAAGTGCGCACAGCTTCTCTTTGAAGAAGCGTGTATCCGATCATCGAGGCCTTCGATTGCTCCGGCAATTGGGGGCCTTCTCTATTTGCCGGTGGGTTTACTACATCAATCACAGGAGCTTTAACATTAGCGAGCCAAGAATCAATGAGCGTATCCGCGTCCCCGAGGTGCGGCTGGTCGGCCCTGCAGGTGAACAGGTAGGAGTCGTCCGTATTGAGGATGCCCTGCGTCTGGCTGCCGAATCCGACCTTGATCTCGTTGAAGTAGCACCTCAGGCCAAGCCTCCGGTGTGCAAGCTGATGGACTTCGGCAAGTACAAGTACGAGGCCGCAGTCAAGGCGCGTGAAGCCCGGAAGAACCAGACCAACACGGTTCTGAAGGAAATCCGCTTCCGCCTGAAGATCGACACCCATGACTACGAGACCAAGCGAGGCCATGCGCTTCGCTTCCTCGGTGCAGGTGACAAGGTCAAGGCCATGATCCAGTTCCGTGGCCGCGAGCAGCAGCGTCCGGAGATGGGCATCCGCCTGCTCCAGCGTTTCGCTGACGACGTCGCCGAGGTGGGCGTTGTCGAGTCCAGCCCGCGCATTGACGGACGCAACATGGTGATGGTCGTGGGCCCGCTGAAGAACAAGGCGGAGGCCAAGGCTGAGGCACGCCGTGCAACGCAGCGTGCAGAGGCTAAAGCACAGAACGAAGCCAAGGCTTCGGGCCGCATCGATGTCACCGGTGACGATCAGGCTCCGCTGACCCAGTCGTTGGCTGACCTTCTCCCGGAAGGGTTCGCCATCAACACGGAGCCCGAGGCGGATGCCCCGGAAGCGGTAAAGACTGAGGCGGCAGCCCCGGCCAAGGCTGAAGCAGCCGAAGCTCCCGTTGCTCCTGCAGCCGGAGCCCCGGCGAAGGAAGCTCCCGCTAAGGAAGCCCCTTCGAAGCAAGCTCCCGCTAAGGAAGCCGCTGCACAGGAGGCGCCCAAGCAGGCTGCCCCGAAGGCCGCTGCTCCCAAACGTGAGGCCCCCAAGGCAGCCCCGGCTCCGGCCAAGGCTCCCGAGGCCAAGCCCGCTGAAACTGTCAAGGCATCCGCTCCGGCTCCGGCCGCGCCGAAGCCCGCAGCAGTGCCAATGCCCAAGCCGGTAGCCCGGCCGGCAGCTCCGAAGCCTGCTGCGAGGCCTGCCCCCAAGGCAGCTCCGAAGCCGGCCGGTAAGAAGACTACCTAGTTCAAAGCTGCAGGAGGTTTCCTCCCGCAGTACGCAACCAGTACGCCACCTGCAGGGGTGGCTGCTCGAACGAACTGCAGACAATGTCTGCGGACACGTAAGGAGATCGGTTCCCATGCCGAAGATGAAGACCCACAGTGGTGCTAAGAAGCGCTTCAAGCTGACCGGTAGCGGCAAGCTGCGCCGCCAGCAGGCCAACCGCCGCCACTACCTCGAGCACAAGTCCTCCAGGCTGACTCGTCGCCTCGCCGGCGACAAGATCGTCTTCAAGGGTGACGCGAAGGTCATCCGGAAGATGCTCGGCATCTAAGTTCCAAGTTCTCTGACTGATGCCACCTGGCAGCAGTCAACTACCAAAAAGGCTTCTCAGGCCAGCCGGTTGTTCCGGCAGTAGATGCTTGGGATCAGATTTTCGAAGGAGTACGCACGTGGCACGTGTGAAGAGGGCGGTCAACGCCCACAAGAAGCGCCGGGTTATCCTTGAACGCGCAAAGGGCTACCGTGGACAGCGTTCACGCCTGTACCGCAAGGCCAAAGAGCAACTGCTGCACTCGTTTGTGTACAGCTACGGTGACCGCAAGAAGAAGAAGGGTGACTTCCGTCGCCTGTGGATCCAGCGCATCAACGCTGCATCCCGCGCCAATGGCCTCACCTACAACCGCCTGATCCAGGGCCTGAAGGCCGCTGAGGTCGAGGTTGACCGCCGTATGCTGGCCGAGTTGGCGGTCTCCGACGCCAACGCTTTCGCTGCACTGGTGAAGATCGCCAAGGATTCCCTGCCTGCCGACACGTCGGCTCCGGCTGCAAAGTAGCACTGAAGGCCGTTCAAGGACCGGTGGCTGAAGCCACTAAGGTTCTTATATGAACGAAACCGGGCGCCCGCAAGATTTCCCACTTTCCAATCCCCGAGCTGATCGGGTCAGGAAGGTGGCACAACTTGCCGGGCGCCCGGCCCGTTTAAAGCGCAGCGAGTTCCTGGCGGAGGGTCCGCAGGCGGTCCGTGAGGCCCTTACCCTGCACCAGAAGAGGATCGCTGCGGGGGAGCCCGGCGTCGTCTACGAGGTCTACGCGAGCGAAGCCTGCCTCGACCGGCACCCGGACCTGGAGTCCCTCGCCGAGGGCACCGACGCTTACCTCACTACCGACGAAGTGCTGGCGGCGATGGCGGACACGGTCACCCCGCAGGGCATCCTCGCTGTCTGCGGTTTCCTGGACGTGAGCCTTGAGCAGGTCCTCGACGCCGGCCCGCGGCTGGTCGCCGTGCTGTGCCAGGTCCGGGACCCCGGAAACGCGGGCACCGTGCTCCGGGCAGCTGATGCAGCCGGAGCGGACGCAGTCATCCTCACCGCCTCCAGCGTTGATATCTATAATCCCAAGGCGGTCCGTTCCACAGCTGGCTCCCTGTTCCATCTGCCCGTCGTGCTGGGCGCCGACATTGAGGCTGTGGCAGCGGCGTGCCGGGCCCGGGGGATTGGCATCCTAGCCGCCGACAGCGAAGGTGACGTCAACCTGGATACGCTCCAGGACCAAAACGCCGCCCGTCGCATTGCCTCCTCCGGCGTCGAATCGGTCTATGCATTGGAGGCTCCCACGGCGTGGCTCTTCGGGAACGAAGCACAGGGGCTCTCAGACGCGGAACTGGCTCTGGCCGATCACCGCGTAGCCGTACCCGTCTATGGAGCCGCGGAGAGCCTCAATTTAGGCACCGCGGCTACGGTATGCCTCTATGCGAGTGCACGGTCCCAGCAGGACGCGGTCCGAACCCGAACGGGCGAGTGACAGCCGCCTCCGGAGAATAAGGCAGGGCCCCGAAATTTTCGGGGCCCTTCGTAATGATCAGATGCGTGAAGTTATTAAGGTGCGCGCGTGGACTTGCTGCGTCCCGTGATGGCGCCATAGATGCCGGCAACGACGAGGCCGCCAACAATGGCCAGAAGCCAGGAACCGAGATTCCAGAATTCCATCTTGCCGCCGCCGAAGAGCAGGTCACCGATCCAGCCGCCGACAATTGCCCCGACTACGCCGAGCACCAAGCTGGTGACCCAGCCGCCGCCGACCCTGCCGGGCATGACTGCCTTAACAATGGCACCTACTATGAGTCCGAGAATGATCCAGCCTAGAAAGCCCATGTCTCCTCCTTCATATTCGTCGGGATTTTAAACGTCCCGATTAGTGTTCAAGCTAACACAACGTTGCATCATTGTCAGCAGGCTTAGTGCCTGTCGCGGGTGTGTGGTTTCGGCTGAAAAGGTACGGTATTGATGGACGGAGCCTGTTCCGGCCCCGTGATGACCCTTGCTCGTTCCGTGACCCTGAAGGGGTGCTTTCGTGGCTGAACATGGCGGTACCAAGGCGATTGTCGCGGCGCTTGCCGCGAACCTGACCATCGCCGTCCTCAAGTTCGTTGCATTCATCCTGACTGCTTCCTCGTCCATGCTGGCCGAAGCAATCCACTCAGTAGCAGACTCGGGCAACCAGCTGTTACTGCTGATTGGCGGCAAACGCGCCCGCAAGGCAGCCAGTCCCGAGCATCCGTTCGGGTATGGCCGCGAACGCTACATTTACGCCTTCATCGTCTCGATTGTGCTCTTCAGCGTGGGTGGCCTCTTTGCGCTCTTCGAAGCGTGGAACAAGTTAAAGGATCCGCATGGCATTGAAGGGGACTTCTGGTGGGTTCCGCTGGGCGTGCTGATCGGGGCTATCGCGGCGGAGTCCTTCTCCTTCCGGACGGCGATCATCGAGTCCAACAGCATTCGTGGCAAGCAGGGCTGGGTGAGCTTTGTGCACACGGCCAAACAGCCTGAGCTGCCGGTGATCCTGCTGGAGGATTTCGGGGCGCTCCTAGGCCTGATGTTTGCCCTCGTCGGGGTTGGCATGACTCTCATCACCGGGAATGGCATCTGGGACGCCGCCGGCACCGGCATGATCGGTCTGCTTCTCGTGGCTATTGCAGTGGTGCTGGCGATCGAAACCAAGTCCCTGCTGCTGGGTGAATCCGCCACCCGGGACGATGTGGTCCGGATCAGCGAGGCCATCGAGGCCGGCGGGCACAACCGCATCATCCACCTGAAGACCCTCCACCTCGGACCGGAGGAGCTGCTGGTGGCGGCAAAGATTTCGGTGGGGGCAGCCGAAACGGGTAGGGACATCGCCGCTTCCATTGACAGCGCTGAGTCCCGGATCCGCACCGCCGTTCCGATTGCCCGCGTAATTTATCTGGAACCGGATCTGCAGCGTGACGACGCACAGGGTGCCGCCCAGGTTCCGGCCGAGGCACGGCCGCAGGACTTGCAAAGTTAATCATGGCTCAGAGCGCTCTGAGCTGAGCCCAGGACCCCGGTTGTCCCATGAGCTCAGTGCGCGGGTTGTCCCGTGAGGCCGTTGGTTGCCCGGCCACTTGGATCAGGCAGCCAGCGGCCTTTTACGTTCCAGCAGGCCGCTGGTCACTGCGACGGCAAGGCCCAGGAGGGCCAGCACCGCACCCACGAGTGCGGGCGCCACGAAGCCCCACCCCCACGCGATCACCACGCCGCCCAGGAATGCGCCCAAAGCGTTGGCAACGTTGAGCGCTGCGTGGTTAAGCGAAGACGCCAGGGAAGGGGCATCCGGCGAGGCATCCAGCAGGCGGGTCTGCAGTGCCGGGATGAGCAGGGACCCCGACGCACCCACCACAAAGACCATTACCAAGGCTGACCACGGCCAGTGAACGGCGACGGCGTAGGTCACCAGTGCGGCCGCGATGCCTGGCAGGACCCAGTAGAGGGTCCCCATCACCGACTTGTCAGCCAGCCTGCCGCCCACCACGGTTCCGGCAACCATGCCCAGCCCGTACAGCGCAACCACAAGGGGGAGCAGTGAAGCGGGGATACCGGCCACCATCGTCATCGTGTGGGCAATGTAGGTGTACGTGGCAAAGAAGCCGCCAAAGCCCACGATGCCGATCAGGATGGCCAGCCAGACCTGCAGGCGTTTGAGTGCACCCAACTCGCGGCGGATGCTGGCGTCCGGATGGGGTGCCTGGAACGGCACGAATTTCCATAGCAGGACCAGCGTCAGGACGCCAATGGCGCCTACGAGGACGAACAGCAGACGCCAGCCGAAAGTCTGGCCGACCCAGGTGGCGGCAGGAACGCCGATGACGTTGGAGACTGAGAGGCCGGCCATCACCATGGAAATGGCCCAGCCGCGTCGGCTGGCAGGAACCAGCGAAGCAGCGATCACGGCCGCCACGCCAAAAAACGCACCGTGTGGCAATCCCGCTGCGAACCGGGAAACCAGCATGGTTCCATAGTCCGGAGCAAGGTAGGAAGTCAGGTTTGCCACTGTGAAGAACAGCATCAGGCCGAGTGCGAGGTGTTTGCGGGGAAGCTTGGCGCCCACAGCTGCGAGCAGCGGCGCGCCCACCACTACACCGAGGGCGTAGGCGGAAATGAGGTGCCCTGCTTCGGGGGTGCTGATGTTGAGTCCCTGCTCCACCTCCTTGAGCAGGCCCATCATGGTGAATTCCGTGACGCCGATTCCGACGCCGCCCATCGCCAAAGCGAAGATGGCGGCACCGATGTTGGGAGTCTTCACTCGGGACATTGTGGGCGTTCGGGTGGTGCTGCTCATGTGCCTGCTTTTCAACGAGGATGCTGGTTTTCAACGAGAATGTTTGGAGGCTGCCGCGGGAATGGTTGCCGGGCCACTCTAGGGAACCCCGAGCCGGGTGCAGGTATTCCAATCGGGCCGCCAGTAAGGGCCTTCGGTCCATTGTCCCCTATGGCGAGTGTCGCCTACATAGACTGGGGCGGTGACTGAACAGATACAGGTAGTTGGTGCAGCAATTCTCGACTCGTTGGAACATCCTGCCCGCCTGCTGGTGGCGCGGCGGACGGCTCCCGAGCAGTTTGCCGGACTGTGGGAGTTCCCCGGCGGCAAGGTGGAAGCTGGCGAAGAATGCGAGGCAGCGCTGCACCGTGAACTCCGGGAGGAACTGGGCGTCAGGGTCCGGCTGGGGCCGGAGCTGCGGGCTGAAGCGCCCGGAGGGTGGCGGCTGAACGAGCGGGCCAGCATGCGGGTCTGGCATGCAGAAGTCATCGAGGGCAGGGCCCATCCGCTCGAGGACCACGACGAACTGCGCTGGGTGGCTCTCGCAGACCTTCAGGCGGTGCTCGACCTTCCCTGGATTCCTGCCGACTTCCCGATTGTCCAGGCTCTGCTGGACTCGCTCAGCCCACAGGTAGCACACGCCCGCACGCCTTGATTCGCTGGACTCCCTGGTTGGCCGACTCAGATTCGGCGCGGGCTGAACCGTGTGCTGAGCCGCGAAGTAGTTTGAATGCCACCTGAGCGGAGCATTCCGCGTCAGAAAAGGGTCGGCTGGCGAAGGGCCGGTTCCTCGATGCCGGCCCGCGCGTGCGGGCCAGCCTTCCCGGAAGCCGGCAGGCTGCCCTCCGGGTATTGTGCTTCTTCGCTGCGGGGATCATCCTCCAGGTCACGGTGGCTGAAGCCGTGGCCGCTGGTGAAGCCATGCCGTTGCTTGAAGTACCGCACCTTGGCCGCGAGCCAGGTGCGGTACTCCTTGGAGGCGTACGATCCCGTGCCGTAGAGGCGGCGGTAGCGGCCGGCGAGGTCCGGGTGGGTTTTGGCGATCCACTGCATGAACCATTCCCGCGTGCCCGGCTTCAGATACAGGGCACCGGCCGTCACGCCGGTGGCGCCGGCCGCGGCCAAGGATCCGAAGAGGGCATCCAACGCTTCGTCGCTGTCTGAGAGCCACGGCAGGATGGGCATGGCCATGACGCCGCAGGGGAGTCCGGCGTCGCGGAGACGGGAGACCAGCTTGAGCCGGGCCCGGGGCCCCGGCGTGCCCGGTTCCACAGCCTCGGACAGGGCCTCGTCCGTCATGGCAAGCGAGATGCCAACACCGACAGGAACCTGGGCAGCAGCGTGCTTGAGGAGGGGAATGTCGCGTGCCAGTAGGGTCCCCTTGGTGAGGATGGACAGCGGCGTACCGGAGTCCGCCAGCGCTGCAATGATTCCCGGCATTAGCTGGTAACGGCCCTCCGCGCGCTGGTACGGGTCGGTATTGGTTCCCAGAGCCACCTGGTGGCGGCCCCACGAAGGTTTGGCCAGTTCCTTCCGGAGGACTTCGGCAGCATTGACCTTGACCACCACCTGGCTGTCGAAATCGAGTCCGGCGTCGAAGTCCAGATACGTGTGGCTTTTGCGCGCGAAACAGTAGACACAGGCGTGGCTGCAGCCGCGGTAGGGGTTGACAGTCCACTCGAAAGGCATTTTTGAACCGGAAACCACCTTGTTGAGCACCGATTTGGCGGTGACCTCATGGAAGGTGATGCCGGCGAACTCCGGAGTGGTGACTGACCGGACCAGGCCGGCGAGGGGCAGCAGCGCGGGCGATGGGACGTTTCCGCCGTCGTTGGCAGGCCGCTGCATCAGTGCTTGTGCATCCCATCTCATGCACTCTATTCGAAGATATGTTCGAACTTAAGTCAAGGACCTACGGCGCAGTGTCGCGCCGGGCGACGACGTGGAACGGAAAGGATGCGCCCTTAGGCCAGCAACTCCCACACCACGGTGACGCTGGCACTGAGGCTCGCGTGGCCCGCCTCCACACCCATGGCGTCCGTGGCGGCGGCCCGCTCGAGCCTGGCCACCGGGACCGGCCCGGAGGAGAGGGGGTGCTCAAGGACCGACGCCACCGGGCCAAGCCTTGCTGACGCCAGGGCAGCAAACTGCCCCGCCGCAGCAGCGGCGTCCTGCCACGCGGCTTCACGGGCGCGGCCAAGCACACTGGATTCGTCCGCGAAGCCGAGCTCGAGGCCGTTCAGCCGCACATCGTCGCCGCCGGCATCAACGACGGCCGCGATGACGGCAGAAGCAGCAGCCACCCGACGGACCCGTACGGTGACTACGCTGGACGCGACGTACCCGGCGACTTGCTGGCCTTCGCCCTCGCGCCAGACAAGCTCGGGGCGGACGTTCAGCCCGGACGTCCGGATGTCCGCATCGGCCACGCCGTGCTGCCGGATCGCACCGGACACAGCGGCGGACGCGGTGCCGGCGTCGGCGTAGGCGGAGCCAACGCTGGGCCGCCGGCATTCGACGCCGACGGACACGGTCAGCAGGTCAGGCGGCGCCTCCGCCGTTCCCGTCCCCGTCACGGTAATGGTCCTGATGCTGGTATCGCCCGCCATGGTCAGACCTCGATTCCGCCGGTGCCGCCAGGGGCCGGCTTTGGTGTCCTGGTGTCAACGTATCCGCCGGCGGCCAGGCCGGCCTGCCGCTCGAAGAAATTGGCCGAGGCCGGGTTGCCGGTCCGAAGCTGCGACCAGCCTGCGGCCAGGAAGTAGAGCGGAAGGAAAGGCAAACCCAGGCACCAGGCGTACTGGCTGCAGTGCTTTTCCTCGTGCCCCAGGAGAGCGGGTTTGGTCAAAAGCTGGTCAGCCCGCATCCGGCAGATGATCACATTGCCCAAGGTGAACGCCCCGGCGAAGGGGAGCCGCCACGTGTACCCGGAGGCGATGATGAGGCCCCGCGGCCCCTTGCTGAGGGCAGTCCCCGCAGCCCGGGCCAGCACGAGGCCAAGCAGGGTTGTTCCGTTGGCAAGGTTGGCCAGCCGCCGCACCCGCCGTCCCGCTGTCACGTGTGACGGTAGCTGAGCAGTCACACGAACTGCCGACTCCCGCGCAGGCGCCACCGGCCGTGCTGCTGTCAGGCGCCAGCGTACTGTCATGAGGCCATGGTAGCCGGAGGGTTCAATTAGACTGGTGGATAGTGGCCGCCGGTAATTCTCCAGTCGGTAATTTCCAACCGGGTATTTTCGCCAGCGGCCCTGCCCTGGTCATCGAGTGCATCCGTCCTGCACGGATTCACGAAATGACCTGCCAGTGACGGATGCGCTGCCGGGAAACCGCGCACTGCTGCACCATCACCGGCAGCCCCGACTCGTAGCTAAGAACAGTAGATGACTGAAACTTTGCCGGGCGCCCCCATCCCGAACCCCACGGATGAAGCCGCCATCACTGCCGCTGTAGACCAGGCCATTGCCGCCATTGCCGGCGCGGGCTCCCTTGACGAACTCAAGGCGGTGAGGCTGGCCCATACCGGTGAGAAGTCACCGCTGAGCCTGGCCAACCGCGAGATCGGCGGCCTGCCGAAAGACCAGAAGGCCGTTGCCGGAAAGCTCATGGGCGCGTCCCGCGGCAAGGTCAACAAGGCGCTCGCGGACCGGACAGCCGAGCTGGAAGCCGAAAACGACGCCCGGATCCTGCTGGAAGAGACGGTGGACGTCACTGCCGCACCGCGCCGTCGTCGGGCCGGCGCACGCCACCCGCTCTCCACGCTGCAGGACCGCGTGGCGGACATCTTTGTGGGCATGGGCTGGGAAATCGCCGAAGGCCCCGAGGTTGAATCCGAATGGTTCAACTTCGATGCGCTGAACTTCAAGCCGGACCACCCGGCCCGCGAAATGCAGGACACGTTCTTCGTTGAACCGCCTGAGGCCCACCTCGTCATGCGCACCCACACCTCCCCGGTGCAGGTCCGTTCCATGCTGGAACGCGAGGTGCCCATCTACGTGCTGTGCCCGGGCAAGGTATTCCGAACGGACGAGCTGGACGCCACCCACACGCCCGTGTTCCACCAGTTCGAGGGCCTGGCCATCGACAAGAACCTGAGCATGGCCGACCTCCTCGGCACGCTGGAACACTTCACCCGGCAGATGTTCGGGGACGAAGCACAGGTCCGGCTGCGCCCCAACTACTTCCCATTCACCGAACCGTCCGCCGAACTGGACATCTGGCACCCGGGCGCGAAGGGCGGCCCGCGCTGGATCGAGTGGGGCGGCTGCGGCATGGTCAACCCCAACGTGCTCCGCGCGGCCGGCATCGACCCGGACATCTATTCAGGTTTCGCCTTTGGCATGGGCATCGAGCGTGCGCTGATGTTCCGCAACGAGGTTGGCGACATGCGCGACATGATCGAAGGCGACGTACGTTTCAGCGAGCACTTCGGGATGGAGATCTAACAGTGCGTATCCCAATTTCATGGCTGCGTGAATTCGCAGCAGTACCGGCCGGAGCAACGGCCGAAGACGTGATGGCCGAACTGGTCAAGGTGGGCTTTGAAGAAGAGGCCGTCCACCGCCCCACGGATGCCCTGCAGGGCCCCATCGTGGTGGGCCAGGTCCTGAGCATCGTCAGGGAACCGCAGACCAACGGAAAAACCATCAACTGGTGCCAGGTCCGCGTTGTCCCCGAAGGCCACGCGCAGACCCTGACCGGCGAGGGCATCGACCCAGCCGGAGTGCAGGGAATTATCTGCGGCGCCCACAACTTCGTGGAGGGTGACAAGGTCGTAGTCACCCTGCCCGGCGCCGTCCTGCCCGGCGACTTCCGCATCTCCGCGCGGAAGACCTACGGCCACCTCTCCGCCGGCATGATCGCCTCCGTCCGTGAACTGGGCATCGGCGAGGACCATGACGGCATCCTGGTCCTGTCCCGGGTCGGGCTGGACCCGGAAATCGGCACGGACGCCATGGACCTGCTCGGCCTCTACGACCAGGCAGCCGAAATCAACGTGACCCCGGACCGCGGCTACGCGTTCTCCATCCGCGGAGCGGCCCGTGAATACGCCCACGCCACCGGGACCGGCTTCACCGACCCAGCCGCCAAGGTGCAGGCCCCTGCGGAGCTCTCAGGCGGCTACGGCGTCAAGCTCAACGACGACGCGCCGATCTACGGCAAGCCGGGCTGCGACCGTTTTGTGGCCCGCACCGTCCGCGGTGTGGATGCCGCCAGGCCCACCCCGCCGTGGATGACCTCGCGGCTGCGGCTGGCGGGCATCCGGTCCATCTCCCTGCCGGTGGACATCTCCAACTACGTCATGCTTGAGCTCGGCCAGCCCACGCACTGCTATGACCTGGACAAGCTGTCCGGCGACATCGTGGTGCGCCGTGCGGTCCCGGGGGAGAAGATCATCACCCTGGACAGCAAGGAGCGCACCCTCGACGTCGAGGACCTCCTCATCACCGACGGATCCGGCGCGATCGGTATTGCCGGGGTCATGGGCGGCGCCGCCACCGAGGTGAGCGATTCGACGTCGAACGTCCTGGTTGAGGCGGCCCACTTCGACGAGGTGTCCATCGGCCGCTCCCGCCGCCGCCACAAGCTGCCCTCGGAGGCGTCAAAACGCTTCGAGCGTGGCGTCGACTGGCACGTGGCGGACATCGCCGCCCAGCGTGTGGTTGACCTCCTGGTAGAGCTCGCCGGCGGCGTCGCTGACCAGGCGGGGACCGACGTCGGGACCGCGCCTGACGCCGTGACCATCACGTTGCCGGCGGGCTTCGCCGCCCAGCGGATCGGTATCGACTTCACCGAGGAACAGATCGTCACCTCGCTGGAGGACCTCGGCGCCCTGGTGGAGAAGGCCGACGGCGGCTGGACGGTTACCGCCCCCAGCTGGCGCAACGACCTGGAAACCAAAGAGGACCTCACCGAGGAAATCGCCCGGCTGGTGGGCTACGACAAAATCCCCGCAACCCTCCCGGTGGCCCCTCCCGGACGTGGCCTGACGCGCGTGCAGCAGCAGCGCCGCCGGCTCATCCAGGCACTGGCGGATGCCGGCGTGACCGAAGTCCTGGCCTACCCGTTTGTCACCAAGGCTGCCAACGACACGTTCGGCGTCGCCGAGTCCGGTGCGAACCGGAGCGCGATCAAGCTGGCCAACCCCATCAGCGAGGAACACGGCTACCTGCGGACATCCATCCTCCCGGGCCTGATCGAGGTGGCCAAGCGGAACCACTCCCGCGGCTTCCGCGACCTGGCGCTCTTTGAATCCGGACTGGTGTTCCTGCCCACCGAGGGCATGGGCACAGATTCCATCCCGCCGCTCGGCGTCAAGCCCGCCGATGAGGTACTGGATGCGCTGTACGACGGCGTCCCGGACCAGCCGCTGCATGTCGCCGCCGTCCTGACCGGCCACGATTCACCTGCGGCCGCGGGCCACGCGCCGCGGCTATGGGACTGGGCCGACGCGCTGGATGTGGCCCGGCTCGCCGGGGACGTCCTGGGCGTGGAGATCGTGGTCAGCCAGGGTGCGCACCAGGCGTTCCACCCGGGCCGGGCGGCGAAGCTCTCGCTCCGCACCGGTGAAGTGGTGGGCTATGCCGGTGAGCTGCACCCGAAGCTCCTCGCCGCGCACGACATGCCGGCCCGCTCGGTGGCGCTGGAGTTCAACGCGGATGCCCTCTTTGAAGCTGCAGCGGACGTCATTGTGGCCCGCCACATCTCCACCTTCCCGGTGGCGACGCAGGACGTGGCCCTGGTAGTGCCGCAGGACATCCCGGCCGACCAGGTCCTTGAGGCACTGCGCGAAGGGGCCGGCGAACTGCTGGAGGATGTGGCGCTGTTCGACGTGTACGCCGGCAAGGGCATTGAGGAAGGCAAGAAGTCGCTGGCCTTCGGTTTGCGGTTCCGGGCCACGGACCGCACCCTGACCGCGGATGAGGCTTCGGCCGCGCGTGAAAGCGCCGTCGCCCTGGCCGCCGAGCGCTTCGGCGCCGTCCAGCGCTAGGCGCTGATCTCCGTGGCGGGACCGGAAACGGTGGTCCCGGTCCTGCGTTCCTGCCCTCCCGGTGATCCGGGAGGGCGGTTCGGGTTGTTACCGGAGCACGAAAGGGTCGCGCAGGGCCCGACGGCGGATGGCCGGCTGCCGCTGTTCTGTCCCGCCGAGCTGGCGCGGGCGGCCGCCCTGGCGCCCGGCCCACGGGCCGTTTTTGTGGCTGGCCGGCTGGCTCTGCGAACGTTTGCCGCGGAACTGCTGGACGTCCCGGCGTCGGAGCTCACCACGAACTTCAGCTGCCCCCGGTGCGGTACCGGCCCCGGTTTATCCCACGGCAGGCCCGGCTACATGTTGCAGGGAAAACCGGCGCCGCTGGCACTGAGCCTGTCCCGGAGTTCCGGCTGGATCTTGCTGGGTGCCGTGCTGGAACCGCCTGCGGGTGTAACGATCGGCGTGGACGTTGAGAACCCTGCGCGGCTGGACTTTGACGGGTTCGACGATGTTGCCCTGACCCCGGCCGAGCGCGCGGCACTGGCCGGGCTGTCCGGGCCAGCCCTGCTGCAGGAGCGGGCCCGGCTGTGGGCCCGCAAGGAGGCCTGGCTCAAAATGACCGGCGGCGGCCTCAGCACCGCCCCGGACACCGTGAATGTCCTGCATCGTGCCGAACTCCGGGACCTGGCCCCCGGCGAGGCGGGCCTGCCGCCTGACCTCCGTGCCGCCGTCGCTCTTTCAGCTGCCGGGTCTTAGCCCACAGGACGTCAGCGAAAAGCCCGTCAGCGAACAGGCAGTGGCGGAAGGGCTGTTTCGGAGAGCCACGGGTGCAGCAGCGCCTCGGTGTCCAGCCCCGTGGCCTTGTCCGCGGCGAGAATAAAGGCCGCGGTGGACACCGTGGCGTGCCGGTGGGTGGTGGTCCAGTCGTGCAGGAGCGCAAAAAACGCCAAGTCGCCGCACCGGACACGCAGGGCGTGCAGGGCCAGGGCTCCGCGCTTGTAGACGCGGTCATCAAACATCAGCTCCGGACCCGGGTCGCCGATGACGATGTCCTGGCTGCCGGACGCCAGCTTCCGCCAGGCCGCGGCAGCCCGGTTGGCCACCGGCATGACGCCGGCTTCCTCGGACCAGATCCACTCTGCGTAGCAGGCGAATCCCTCGTGCAGCCAGATGTCCGCCCAGGTTGCGGCCGTGAGGGAGTTGCCGAACCACTGGTGGGCGAGCTCGTGGGCGATGAGCCGCTGGGACTCCCACGCTTGCGTCAGGTGGTTCCGGCCCAGGATGGAGAGCGTTTGCGCCTCGAGGGGTATTTCCAGCTCGTCTTCGGTCACCACCACGGTGTATTCCGGGAAAGGGTAAGGGCCGAAGCAGCTTGCAAAGGTCCGCATCATCTCCGGCTGCCTGGCAAGGCCTGCACGGGCTGTTTCATACAACAGCGCCGGTACGGCGGCATATTGGGGGACCTGCCCGTTCGCGGTGGCGGGATCCAGCCTCAGGAGCTCGTAGCGGCCGATCTGGACGGTGGCAAGGTAGGTGGCCATGGGCTCGGGCTGCTCGTAAACCCACGTCTCGCGGCTTGACCTGCTGGTGTGGGAGACGAGCGTGCCGTTGCAGACCGCCCGGTAATTGGAGTCCGTGGTCACACTGATGCGGTAGCTGGCCTTTTCACCGGGGTGGTCGTTGCAGGGAAACCAGGACGCCGCGCCGTTGGGCTGGCCTGCCACCAGAACGCCATCGGTCAACTCCTCCCAGCCCACTTCACCCCAGAGTCCGCGCCGGGGAGCAGGATTGCCTTCGTACCTGATGTCAAGGGTGAAGACTTCGCCGGCCGGAAGGGCAGTTTCAGGCATGATGACCAGCTGCTCCGCCCGCTGGCTGTACTTGCGCACGCGGCGCCCGCTGAGCTGGATCTTGGTGGCCCGCAGTCCGGTCAGGTCCAGCACAAGGGCCGCCGTGGTGTACTGCGTGACCGCATGCAGGACTGCGCGCCCGCTGAGGCGGTTGCTGCTGAGCTTGTAATCAAGCTCCAGTTCGTAGCGGTTCACCCGGTATGCGTTGGTGCCATGGCCGGGCACGTAGGGGTCCGGCGCTGATGGGCCTTGCTCCGAGGTGGGTGACGGGCCGGTGGTGGCCGCTGGGCTCGGTGCGGGGGAACTCATAAGACGGTCTTTCCGATCAGGAGGGCGGCAGGGACAGCTTGGTGGTGCGGGGCTACCTCGGTTTTGGCGCAGACTTCGCGGGGCCGCTCCAGGGGCTCACCGGGTTTCCCATCCAATACGTCGCGGCCGGAACCGATTCGCCACGCATGACCAGCGACGCCGGTCCCACCGTTCCGCCGTTGCCGATGCTTGCCTGGGGCAGGATCACACCGTGGGGTCCCATGGTTGCCCCGTCTTCGAGGGTAACAGTGTCCAGGCTCATGACCCGGTCATGGAAGAGGTGCGTTTGGACCACGCAGCCGCGGTTGACGGTAGTATTCCGGCCGAGGGTTACCAGGTCAGCTTCCGGGAGCCAGTAGCTTTCGCACCACGTGCCGCGGCCGATCTTTGCCCCGAGGGACCGGAGCCACCAAACCAGGGCCGGCGTCCCGGTGGCTGCGCGTGCAAACCAGGGGGCGCTGACCATTTCGATGAAGGTGTCCACTACTTCGTTCCGCCAGATAAAGGAACTCCACAACGGATGCTCACCTTCACGGATCCGTCCAACCAGGACCCATTTGGCGACGACGGCGCTTCCCGCGGCCGCCGCACCGGCCACCAGCATGACCACGCCGCCCACGGCGGCTGCAATCCCGTAGTTGTACGCCGCTGCCAGCCAGTCGAAGGCAAGCATCACGCCGGCCGCGATGGCCACCGTGGTTACCACCGGGATGAAGCGGCCCAGTTCCCACAGGCAACGGGCGAACTTGAGCCGCAGCGGGGGCTGGTAGGTGCGGGTGTCGTCCGAGGCGATGGCGGTGCGCCGGAGCCGCACGGGCGGGCTGCCCAGCCAGGAGGTGCCGGACTTTGCCTTGGCAGGTGTGGCGGACAGGACAGCCACGAGTGAATTCTTGGGCACGTTCCGGCCGGCAGCGGTCATGCCGGAGTTGCCCAGGAAGGAGCGCTTGCCGATCTTCGCGGGAGCAATCCGGAGCCACCCGCCGTCGAGCTCGTAGGACGCCACCATGGTGTCGTCGGCCAGGAAGGCGCCCTCACCCACTGTGGTCATTTTGGGGATGAGGAGGACAGTGGAGGCCTCGACGTTCTTGCCGATCTTCGCACCGAGCAGGCGGAGCCAGACAGGCGTGAAGAGGCTTGCGTAGACGGGGAACAGCAGGTCGCGGGCCAGGTCCAGCACCCGTTCGGTGGCCCAAACCTGCCAGCCAATCCGGCTGCGGACGCGGTAGTAGCCTTCCTTCAGGCCAATGCCGAGCAGCCGGGTCGTGGCGAGGATGAGCAGGAGGTTGACCACGAACCAGGCGAGGGCCGCGGGCGCCAGGGCAAGAAGGATTTGAGGCACGGCGGCAGACAGCGATTGGCTTCCGCGGATGAACGCGAAGATCACCATCGCTGCCGCTGCTGCGGAGACATAAGGGATCATCGCCAGCACGGCGGAGGCGAGGGAGAAGCCGGCGAACCAGAGCCGGCCGATCAGCCGGTGTTCTCCCGGGGTGTCCGGAAGGGTGTGTTTGGCCTTGCCCCGGCGTTCGGCGGGGGAACCGGCAACGTGGTGCCCGGCCTTGATCTTGCCGAGAACGGCGGAGCCCGGTTCCACCTGTGCACCTGCGCCGATCGAAGCGCCGGGCATCAGCGTGCTGCGCGCACCGATGGTGGCTCCGGCACCAATGCGGACGGCGCCGATGTGGACCACATCGCCGTCGATCCACCAGCCGGAGAGATCCACCTCAGGCTCCACGTTGGAACCGCTGCCGAGGGACAGCAGTCCCGTAACCGGTGGCAGCGAGTGCAGTTGGACGTTATTGCCGATTGTGGCGCCCAAAGCCCGGGCGTAGTAAGGCACCCACGGTGCGCTGGCGAGGCTGATCGCACCCGCCAAATCCTGGATCTGTTCCGCGAGCCACAGGCGCAGGTGGATCTTCCCCGAGCGGGGGTACGTGCCGGGGACCACCTTGCGGAGCAGGACCCTGGCTGCGGCGATGGAGATCAGCATGCGGCCGGCGGGGGAGACGAAGACCAGCCAGGACGCGGCCACCCACCACCAGGACACGGTGGGGGCAGCACTGAAGCCCGCAAATGCGGA
The DNA here is from genome assembly GCF_052113505.1 of Pseudarthrobacter sp. TAF60_1. Lineage (NCBI taxonomy): Bacteria > Bacillati > Actinomycetota > Actinomycetes > Micrococcales > Micrococcaceae > Pseudarthrobacter > Pseudarthrobacter sp. TAF60_1. The sequence continues at coordinate 23,368 of NZ_JBFRDI010000022.1, read as the reverse complement.
CAGCAGGTTGTTGGCCGCCATCAGGTACGTCAGCCAGCGCATCCCCACCAAAATGTGCAGCGGGATTCCCATCAGTGTCTGGAAGATCTGCGACTTCAGGGCGGTAGGCCGGACGGTCCTGGCCGGAGCGGGTCCCGCAGCCACACCCTCCGGAAGGGACTGGCGGGCCGTATCAATCAGGGCACCGATCCTTGGGGTCGCGTAGATGTCTGCAACGGTGATGGTGGGATAGCGCACCCGGAGGGCTGAAACCAGCTGGGCGGCCGAGAGTGAGCCGCCGCCGTAGGCGAAGAAATCGGCGTCGAGGCTGGTCACCGGGCTGCCCAGGACGGCGGCCCACTGCCCGGCAACCCAGGCCGCATCCTCGGGGAGGTTCAACGGTGCCGCGTCAGCATCGGCTGCGCCGGATCCGGTCAGCGGCCACGGCAGCGAGTGGCGGTCCACTTTGCCGCTGGTTTTGGTGGGCAGCGAGTCCACCACAGTCAGCAACGGAATGAGCGGGGCCGGCAGGCTGGCGGCCAACTGTTCGCGGGCGGCCGCCAGGTCAAGAGCCGCATCCGCCGCGGCCAGGTAGCCCACCAGGATTTGGTTGCCGGCCGCGGTTGTCTTAACGGCCGCCGCAGCTCCCGCGACGTGCGGGAGGGCCTGCAGGGCGGCGTCTATTTCACCCAGTTCGATCCGGCGTCCGCCCAGTTTCACCTGTTCATCGGCACGGCCCATAAAGACCAGGCCTTCAGCTTCATAACGGACCAGGTCGCCGGAACGGTAGGCGCGGTCCCAGCCGAAGGTGGGCATCGGTGCGTACTTCTCCCGGTCCTTGTCCGGATCCAGGTACCGTGCCAGCCCGACGCCGCCGATGATCAGTTCGCCGATTTCGCCTTCGCCGACGGGAAGGCCATCGGTGTCCACCACGGCCAGGTCCCAGCCGTCCAGCGGCAGGCCGATGCGGACAGGACCGGGTCCGCCCAGGGGAGCGGCGCAGGCCACCACCGTGGCCTCGGTGGGGCCGTACGTGTTCCAGACTTCCCGGCCCGGGACGGCCAGGCGCTCGGCGAGCTCGGGCGGGCAGGCCTCACCACCGAAGATGAGCAGCCGGACATTCTCCAAGGATTCGGCCGGCCACAGGGCAGCAAGGGTGGGGACGGTGGACACCGCGGTGATGCCGTGGTTAATGAGCCAGGGACCAAGATCGGTGCCTGTCCGGACGAGGGCACGCGGGGCGGGCACCAGGCAGGAGCCGTGACGCCAGGCCAGCCACATCTCTTCGCAGGAGGCATCGAAGGCAACGGAAAGGCCGGCCAGCACCCTGTCCTGCGGGCCGAGGGGTTCCTCCTGGAGGAAGATCCTGGCCTCGGCGTCAACAAAAGCGGCGGCGGAGCGGTGCTGGACGGCGACGCCTTTGGGCGTGCCGGTGGACCCGGAGGTGAAGATGATCCAGGCGTCGTCGCCGGGCTCCGCGAGTCGGCGCTCGGCTTCCCTGCGCACGGCGTCGCTACGGACGGCGTCGCTTTGGCCGATCGCATCCCTGGGCTCCGGGAGCGTGACGGCGTCCCCGCCGGTGAGGACTGCGACGACGCGCGCCTCGCCGAAGACCAGCCGGGCACGTTCCTCAGGATCGTCCGCATCGACGGGCACGTAGGCGGCGCCGATGTACAGGATCGCCAGAATCGAGATGTAGAGCTCGTTTGTCCCGGATGGAATGCGGACGCCGATCCTGTCGCCGGCGCCGAGCCCCGCGGCCTGCAGTTCACGTCCCTTGGCCCGCACGGCGGCCATCAGGTCGGCGTAACTCAGGGACCGCCGGCCGTCGTCGAGCGCCGACGCCTCGGGGAACCGGGAAGCCGAGTCCTCGAGGATAGCCATCAGGGTCCGCTCGGGCGGGGCCAGGGGCAACCCGGGCAGCTGGGGGCGGAATAACTCTTCAGGCAGGGAAGCGACGACGTCAGGCAGGTGCTCACTCACTGTCGAATTATGCCCGCCGAAGGTGAACGGAAGGTGTCCACAGTTAGTTGAAGGTTCACATTCCGTTCACCCGTACCGTGCGAGTCAGGGAACAAGGAGGACCTTGCCCGTGGTGCGACGGCCTTCGAGGTCCTGGTGGGCCCGTCCCGCTTCTGCCAGCGGATAGCTCGCACCGATTCTTACCTTGAGGCTTCCGTCCGCCACGGCAGCGAAAATTTCGCTGGACCGCCACAGCCGTTCCTGGGGATTGGCGAGGAAGTCGGCGAGCTTTGGCCGCGTCAGGGACAGGGAGCCGCCGGCATTGAGCCGCTGCGGATCCACCGGCGGCACCGCGCCGGAAGCAGCTCCGAACAAAACGAGGAATCCCCGGGGGCGCAGGCTGGCAAGTGAGCCGTCGAACGTGTCTTTCCCGACGCCGTCGTACACCACATCGACGCCGACGCCGTTGGTTAACTCCCGCACGGCGTCCGCGAAGCCCTCGTAGCGGAGTACCTCGTCCGCGCCGGCGGCGCGGGCAAGTTCTTCCTTTTCGTCGGTGGAGACGGTGGTGATGACGCGGGCGCCGCGGGTCTTCAGGAGCTGCGTGATGAGCAGTCCCACGCCGCCCGCGCCGGCGTGGACCAGCACGGTGTGGCCGGGCTGCACTTTGAAGGAGGAGTTGATGAGGTAGTGGGCGGTCATGCCCTGCAGGGGCAGTGCCGCGGCCGTGTGGAGGTCCACGCCCTCGGGAACGGGAAGTGCTTTCGCTGCGTTAAGGACGGTGTATTCCGCGTAGCATTCCTGTCCCTCGGCGGTTGCCACCCGGCTGCCCACGGCAAAGCCTTCGACGCCCTCCCCGACTTCCTCAACGGTTCCGGCAGCCTCGGAGCCGGGGGTGAATGGATACGCCACTTTGTACATGCCGCCGCGCTGGTAGGTCTCAATGAAGTTGACCCCGGTGGCCGCCACCTTGACCAGCAGCTGACCGGGGCCGGGCGTGGGACGCTCCACCTCAGCGGACTCGAGGACTTCCGGACCACCGGACTGGCGGGCAACGACTGCGTGCATGGGACGTCTCCTCTCCGGGCGGGGCTTTCCCGGGCCGGTTCTCTGACCATCCTAGGGAAAGCTCTTCCGACGACGAAGTTCTGCAGGGGTTAGTAGGGGCGGGTGACCGTTGCCATGGGGCATTCGAAGTGGCGCCCGGCGGAGAGCCCAACGTCGTTGAGGTAGCGGACGATGATGCCGTAGGACTGAAGCAATGTGGTTTCCGTGTAGGGGACCTGGTGCCTTTTGCAGTATTCGCGGACGATCTTGGCGGCTTTGTCCAGCTGGGGGCGCGCCATGTCGGGGAAGAGGTGGTGCTCAGCCTGGCGGTTCAGGCCGCCGAGCAGGATGTCCATAAAACGGCCACCGGAGATGTTCCGGGAGGTCAGGACCTGGCGGCTGAAGAAGTCCACGCGACTGTCCGCGGGCAGCACGGGCATGCCCTTGTGGTTCGGTGCGAAGGAAGCACCCATGTAGAAGCCGAACACCGCAAGCTGCACGCCGATGAAGGCGAACGCCATACCCAGCGGCAGGAAGGTGAAAGCCAGGACGGGCAGGACGCTGAGGCGGGCCAGCAGGATGGGAAGCTCCACCCAGCGGTGCGTGACCTTGGCCCGGCGGAAGACGAACTTGACTGAATCGATCTGCAGGCCAAGGCCAACCAGGAACAGCAGGGGGAAGAAGAACCAGCCCTGCTTGCGGGTCAGGAAAGCGAACCGTCCCTGCCGGTCGGCAACCGCTTCGGTGTGGAACGCGATGGGGCCGGGGGCGATGTCCGGATCCTTGGAGATGACGTTGGGGTGGTTGTGGTGGGCGCCGTGCTTCTGCTCCCACCAGGAGTAGCTCATGCCGGCCACCGAGGTGGCCAGGATGCGTGCGGTCCAGTCATTGGCCCGGCGGGATGCGAAGATTTGGCGGTGGCCGGCTTCGTGGGCCAGGAAACTTAGCTGCGTGCACAGGACGCCGACAGCTGCGGCGATGAGGAGCTGGAACCAGCTGTCGCCGATCAGGGCGAAGCCGAACCAGGCCGCAGTCATCAGCAGGACAAGGCTGGCAAACACGGTGACGTAGAAGCCGACGCGGCGTTCCAGCAGGCCTTCGGCTTTGACGCTCTTCAGCAGCTCCGAGTAACTCAGGACAACTGCGTTCGGCTTGCGGACACGCGATGGAGGGGTGTGTAGGGTGGTGGACATGAAGCGGGGCCTCGTCACAGTTACGGGCAACGCTGCAGCCGACATTCGGACTGCGCGGTCAGGTTCACCCTCACTCCAGCCTACGGGTACGTGTCCAACCGGCCCCGAGGGCAGGAAGCAGTGCCTGCATAAATATCGGGCACACTGAATATTTTTGCTGTATGATTGAGCCATGACTATTTCTGTTGCCGTCTCCGGGGCCAGCGGTTACGCCGGAGGAGAGGTCTTGCGCCTGCTCGCGGGCCACCCGGACGTGACCATTGGTGCCATCACTGCGCACAGTAATGCGGGTTCCCGCCTCGGCGAACTCCAGCCGCACCTGCATGGGCTCGCCAGCCGCATCCTCGAAGACACCACGGTGGAAAACCTTGCCGGTCACGACGTGGTGTTCCTGGCGCTCCCGCATGGTGCGTCCGCCGAGATTGCGGCGCAGCTTCCTGAAGGCACCGTAGTGATCGACGCCGGCGCAGACCACCGCCTCGAGGATCCGGCGGCATGGGAAAAGTTTTACGGCTCCGCCCACGCAGGCACCTGGCCCTATGGGCTGCCGGAACTCCCGGGCCAGCGGGATGCCCTCAAGGGCGTCACCCGGATCGCCGTCCCCGGCTGCTACCCGACGTCGGCCCTGCTGGCGCTGACACCCGGCTTCGCCGCCAAACTGCTGCAGCCCGACGACGTCGTGGTCGTTTCCGCCTCCGGCACCTCGGGTGCGGGCAAGGCGGCGAAGGTGAACCTCATCGGCTCTGAGGTCATGGGCTCCATGAGCCCCTACGGGGTGGGCGGCGGCCACCGCCACACGCCGGAGATCGAGCAGGGGCTCTCCAACGCCGCCGGGGAACGTGTCACCGTCTCCTTTACGCCCACGCTCGCGCCGATGAGCCGCGGCATCCTCACCACCGCCACCGCAAAGGTCAAGCCGGGCACCACTGCCGCGGAACTCCGCCAGGCCTGGGCCGATGCCTACGACGACGAGCCGTTTGTGCACCTGCTCCCGGAGGGGCAATGGCCCACCACCAAGTCCGTGGTCGGGTCCAACCATGCCGCGATGCAGCTGGCCTTTGATGAACACACCGGCCGCGTGATCGTGACCTGCGTCATTGATAACCTCACCAAGGGGACTGCCGGCGGCGCCGTGCAGTCCATGAATATTGCCCTTGGCCTGCCTGAAACGGCCGGCCTCAACCTGCAGGGAGTTGCCCCGTGACCGTTACCGCACCCCTGGGATTCCGGGCCGCCGGCATCACTGCCGGCCTGAAGACCTCCGGTAAGCCGGACCTCGCACTGGTTGTCAATGATGGCCCGTCCAAGACGGCGGCCGCGGTCTTCACCACCAACCGCGTTGCCGCGGCGCCTGTCCACTGGTCCCGGCAGGTGGTCTCGGACGGCCGGGTGGACGCTGTGGTGCTCAACTCCGGCGGGGCCAACGCCTGTACAGGTCCCCAGGGCTTCCAGAACACGCACAGCACGGCCGAGAAGGTAGCGGGAGTCCTCGGCATTTCAGCCACAGACGTGTTCGTCTGTTCCACCGGCCTGATCGGCGAGCAGCTGCCCATGGACAAGATCCTCCCCGGCGTCGAGGCTGCGGCCGCGGCGCTCAGCACAGACGGTGGCCCGGATGCCGGAAACGCCATCATGACCACCGACTCCGTGCCGAAGTCTGCGTTGTTCATCGGAACGGATGCGGACGGCCAGGAATTCACCATCGGCGGGATCGCCAAGGGAGCCGGCATGCTGGCGCCCGGGCTGGCCACCATGCTGGTGGTCCTCACCACTGACGCCCTGGTGCAGCCGGAAATGCTCGACGTCGTCCTCCGCGACGCCACGCGCGTCACCTTTGACCGGGCTGATTCGGACGGCTGCATGTCCACGAACGACACCGTGGTGCTGATGGCCTCCGGCGCATCCGGCGCCGTCCCGTCCGCCGAAGCGTTTGGTGCCGGGCTCACCCAGGTGTGTGCGGAGCTGGCACGCAAGCTCATCGGGGACGCCGAGGGTGCCAGCCATGACATCGCCATCCGCACCTTCAACGCCGCCACCGAGCGCGACGCCGAAACCGTCAGCCGCTCCGTGGCCCGGTCCAACCTCTTTAAGGCAGCCATTTTCGGCAAGGACCCCAACTGGGGCCGTGTGCTGTCCGCTGTAGGAACCACCGACGCCGTGTTCGAACCGGACCAGCTTAACGTCGCCATCAACGGCATCCAGATCTGCCGGAACGGCAGCATTGGCGATGACCGTAACCTGGTGGACCTGGAACCCCGCGAAGCCCTGGTGGAGATCGACCTGCGGTCCGGCGACGCCGAGGCCACCATCTGGACCAACGATCTCACCCACGACTACGTCCACGAGAACAGCGCCTACTCAAGCTAGATCCGCGAGCAACCCTGGAGATACCGCAGCATGAACACCCAGACCCGCGAGACCACGTCCATGAGTGATGCCCAAAGCAAAGCCGGAACGCTGATCGAGGCGCTGCCCTGGATCCAGCGCTTCGCCGGCACCACCATGGTGATCAAGTACGGCGGCAACGCCATGGTCAACGATGAACTGCGCCGGGCGTTCGCCGAGGACGTGGTGTTCCTGCACCACGTTGGCATCCACCCTGTGGTGGTCCACGGCGGCGGCCCACAGATCAATGCCATGCTGTCGCGGCTGGGCATCGAGTCCGAGTTCAAGGGCGGCCTGCGCGTCACTACGCCCGAAGCCATGGACGTGGTCCGGATGGTCCTCACCGGCCAGGTGGGCCGCGAACTGGTTGGCCTGATCAACTCCCACGGCCCCTACGCGGTGGGCATGTCCGGTGAAGATGGCGGTTTGCTGCGGGCCGTCCGCACGGGAACCGTCATCGACGGCGAGGAAGTGGACCTGGGACTCGTCGGCGAAGTGGTGGGCGTGAACCCGGAGGGCATCCTGGACATCTTGGCAGCCGGCCGCATCCCGGTCATCTCCACCGTGGCCCCGGAAATCGAGTCCGGCGGCATCGAGACGGCAGCCGGCGAAGTCCAGACCACCGGCCAGGTCCTCAACGTCAACGCGGATACCGCAGCGGCTGCCGTGGCCGAAGCCCTCGGGGCATCCAAGCTGGTGATCCTGACCGACGTCGAAGGCCTCTACGCCAACTGGCCGGACAGGTCATCGCTCATTTCTTCCCTGACGGCGTCGGAATTGCGTGAGCTGCTGCCGTCACTCGAGTCCGGCATGATCCCCAAGATGGAAGCGTGCCTCAAAGCCATCGAAGGCGGAGTGGAGCGCGCGCACATTGTGGACGGCAGGCTGCCGCACTCCATGCTCCTGGAAACATTTACAACCGCGGGCATCGGCACGCAAGTTGTTCCCGACGAGGAAGTGAAAGCATGAGCGAGATCCAACAAACCCCTGTGTCGGAGCTGGTGGAAACCACGGGCCACACCAGTGGCGCCGAGTGGCTGGCCCGCTACTCCTCGTCCCTCATGGGCGTCTTCGGTACGCCGCAGCGTGTCCTGGTCCGGGGTGCCGGCTGCCTGGTCTGGGACGCGGACGGCAAGGAATATCTGGACCTCCTCGGCGGCATCGCCGTTAACGCCCTGGGTCACGCCAACCCGTTCGTCACCTCCGTGATTTCGAGCCAGCTGGCCACGCTGGGGCACGTCTCCAATTTCTTTACCAGCCCCACCCAGATCGCCCTTGCGGAAAAACTGCTGGCTCTGGCGCACGCGCCGGCCGGTTCCAAGGTGTTCTTCGCCAACTCCGGCACGGAAGCTATCGAAGCCGCCTTCAAGCTGGCGCGAAGGAACGCTACCGGACCCAACGGCGCGCCCCGCACCAAGATCATTGCCCTCGAAGGGGCCTTCCACGGGCGCACCATGGGTGCCCTGGCGCTGACCGCCAAGGAAGCCTACCGGGCACCCTTCGAGCCGCTGCCCGGCGGGGTTGTCCATATCCCGTTCGGGGATGTCGCAGCCCTCGAGGCCGCCATCGACGAGTCTGTTGCCGCCGTTTTCCTGGAGCCCATCCAGGGCGAGGCCGGCGTCCGGCCGCTGCCTGCCGGCTACCTGAAGGCAGCCCGCGCCGCGACCAGCAAGGCCGGCGCCCTGCTGATTTTGGACGAGGTCCAGACAGGGATCGGCCGCACCGGCAAATGGTTCGCCAGCGAGGACGCCGGAATAGTCCCGGATGCCATCACCCTGGCCAAGGGCCTCGGCGGCGGATTCCCCATCGGCGCGCTCATCACCTTCGGGGAGCAGACGTCGTCGCTCCTGACCGCCGGCCAGCACGGCAGTACCTTCGGCGGCAACCCGGTGGCGACGGCGGCCGCCCTGGCCACGCTGCACGCGCTCGAAAGCCAGCGGGTGCTGGAGAACGTCGCGAAGGTGGGGGAGTACCTCCGCACCGGACTGGCCGACGTCGACGGCGTCACGGAAGTTCGCGGCGAAGGCCTGCTGATCGGATTCGACCTGGACGCCGACGTGGCACCTGCCGTGGTGGCCGCCGGCCTCGACGCCGGCTTCATCGTCAACAGCCCCGGCCCGTACACCATCCGGCTTGCCCCGCCGCTGGTCCTCACCACCGAACAGGCCGGCACGTTCCTCGCCGCCCTCCCGGCCCTCCTCCAGACAGCGAAGGACGCTCAGTGACCCCTTTAGTTTCAGCCGCCGCAGCACCAAGCACCACCCGCCACTTCCTGAAGGACACCGACCTCAGCCCGGCCGAGCAGGCAGAGGTCCTGAACCTGGCTGTCCGGATGAAGGCCTCGCCGTACAGCGTGCAGCCGTTCGCCGCGGAGGGCAACGGCCGCAAGACCGTCGCCGTCATCTTCGACAAGACCTCCACCCGCACCCGCGTCTCCTTCGCCACGGGCATCGCGGACATGGGCGGCAACGCACTGATCATCAACCCGGGCGAGGCGCAGATCGGCCACAAGGAATCCGTCGAGGACACGGCCAGGGTCCTCGAACGCATGGTCTCCACCATCGTGTGGCGCACTGGTGCCCACTCCGGCCTGGTGGCCATGGCGGAAAACTCCAAGGTGCCGGTCATCAACGCCCTGTGCGACGACTACCACCCCTGCCAGCTCCTGGCCGACCTGCTCGCCGTCAAGGAACACAAGGGCGAGCTCAAGGGCCTGACCATGGCCTACCTCGGCGATGCCGCCAACAACATGGCCAACTCCTACCTGCTGGCGGGCGTCACCGCCGGGATGCACGTCCGCATCGCCGGGCCGGAAGGCTACCTCCCGGCCGCGGAGATCGTCGCCGCAGCCGAAGAGCGCGCAGCTGAGACAGGCGGGTCCGTGCTGGTCACCACCGACGCCACAGCAGCCCTGAAAGATGCCGACGTCGTCGCGACAGACACCTGGGTCTCCATGGGCCAGGAAGCCGAAAAGGAAGCCCGGCTGCAGCTGTTCCGGGAGTACTCCGTCGATGAGGCGGCCATGGCGCACGCGGCGGATGACGCCGTCGTGCTTCACTGCCTGCCCGCCTACCGCGGCTATGAAATTTCGGCCGGTGTCATCGACGGGCCCCAGTCCATCGTGTGGGACGAGGCCGAGAACCGGCTGCACGCCCAGAAGGCGCTGATGGCGTGGCTGATGCACCGGTCCGGGCTGGCATTCGTCGAGGGCCTTTCGCCGGTTGAGGGCACCGGGGAGAGCACGTTCTAGTGTCCGTCCCGTCCGCAGCGCCGGGCTCCAGCCCGGCCACCAAAACGGCCCGCCAGGCGCGCATCGCCGCCATCCTGACGGGTGAATCGGTGCGCTCCCAGGCGGAGCTGGCCGCGCTGCTGGCGGACGACGGCGTCCAGGTCACCCAGGCGACCCTGTCCCGGGACCTGGTGGAACTCGGCGCCGTCCGCGTCCGCGGCAAGGAGGGCGTGCTGGTCTACGCCGTCCCCGGTGAAGGCGGCGAACGTGCGGCCAAGAGCGGCGTGAGCCAGGAAATCCTGGACGCCCGGCTCGCGCGGCTGTGCAGCGAACTGCTGGTCACGGCGGAAGCATCGGCCAACATCGCGGTACTCCGGACCCCGCCCGGCGCGGCCAACTTCCTGGCACTGGCCATCGATCACTCGGTGATGCCGTCGATCCTGGGGACCATCGCCGGTGACGACACCGTGCTGCTGGTCTCGCGGGATCCGCAGGGCGGGCAGGACCTCGCCGTCCGGTTCCTGCAACTGGCCGAGGAAGCCGCGCAATAACCTTCGCGCCATAAACTTGAAGACAACCAAGAACCAAACAACTAAGGAGCATTTTCGTGACTGAGCGTATTGTTCTGGCCTACTCCGGTGGCCTGGATACATCTGTAGCCATCGGCTGGATCGGTGAAGCCACCGGTGCCGAGGTCATCGCCGTGGCGGTCGACGTCGGACAGGGCGGCGAATCGCTGGAAACCATCCGCCAGCGCGCCCTGGGCTGCGGCGCCGTCGAAGCCTACGTGGCCGACGCCTCGGACGAGTTCGCCAACGAGTACTGCATCCCCACCCTGAAGGCCAACGCCCTTTACCAGGGCCACTACCCGCTGGTCTCCGCGATCTCCCGGCCGGTGATCGTCAAACACCTGGTCAAGGCCGCCCGCGAATTCGGTGCCACCACCGTTGCGCACGGCTGCACCGGCAAGGGCAACGACCAGGTCCGCTTCGAAGTGGGCATCCAGACCCTCGGCCCGGACCTGAAGTGCATTGCCCCGGTCCGCGACCTCGCCCTGACCCGCGACAAGGCCATCGCCTTCGCCGAGGAAAAGGGACTGCCCATCGAGACCACCAAGAAGAACCCGTACTCCATCGACCAGAACGTCTGGGGCCGCGCCGTCGAAACCGGCTACCTCGAGGACATCTGGAATGCCCCCACCAAGGACATCTACGACTACACCGCCACCCCGGAGTTCCCGCCGGCACCGGATGAAGTCACTATCTCCTTCGAAGCCGGGGTGCCGGTAGCGATCGACGGCGTCCGGGTCACCCCGCTGCAGGCCATCAAGGAACTGAACCGCCGTGCCGGCGCCCAGGGCGTGGGCCGGATCGACGTCGTTGAGGACCGCCTCGTGGGCATCAAGTCCCGCGAAATCTACGAAGCTCCGGGTGCCATGGCGCTGATCACCGCGCACAAGCACCTTGAGGACATCACCGTCGAGCGCGAACAGGCCCGTTTCAAGGCCACGGTTGGCCAGCGCTGGGCCGAGCTGGTGTACGACGGACAGTGGTTCTCGCCGCTGAAGCGCTCCCTGGACGCCTTCATCGAGGACACCCAGAAATACGTCTCCGGCGACATCCGCATGACGCTGCACGGTGGCCAGGCAGTGGTCAACGGACGCCGTTCCGAGACCTCGCTGTACGATTTCGACCTCGCCACCTACGACACCGGCGACACGTTCGACCAGTCGATGGCGCGCGGTTTCATCGAGCTGTGGGGCATGTCCGCCAAGGTTGCCTCCGGCCGCGATATCCGCGTCGCAGGTCAGTGATGGACGACCAGGGCCCACGAGCGCAGGGGTCCCCGGCCGAGCGAAGCGAGGCTGGGGGGCGCTCGGGGACGAACGAAGGCGCACTGTGGGGCGGCCGGTTCGCCGGCGGCCCCGCCGATGCCCTCGCGGCGCTGAGCAAGTCCACGCACTTTGACTGGCGGCTGGCCCGCTACGATATTGCCGGTTCGAAGGCGCACGCCCGCGTGCTGCATAAGGCCGGGCTGCTGGACGACGCCGAGCTCGAAGGCATGCTTGACGCCCTCAGCCGGCTGGACGACGACGTGGCCTCCGGCGCGTACTTGCCGGCCGAGTCCGATGAGGACGTCCACGGGTCGCTGGAACGCGGCTTGATCGAGCGGGCCGGCACCCAGCTGGGCGGCAAGCTCCGCGCCGGCCGCTCCCGCAACGACCAGGTGGCCACCTTGGGCCGCATGTTCCTGCGCGATCACGCCCGGATCATCGCCCGCGGCGTCCTGGCGACCATCGAGGCGCTGGTGGACCAGGCCAAGGCGCACCAGGGTGTTGCCATGCCCGGCCGCACCCACCTGCAGCATGCCCAGCCGGTCCTTCTCAGCCACCACCTGCTGGCCCACGCCTGGGCACTGCTGCGCGATGTGCAGCGGCTCCAGGACTGGGATAAGCGTGCCGGCGTATCGCCCTACGGTTCGGGCGCCCTCGCGGGTTCCTCGCTGGGACTGGACCCGGAAGCCGTGGCCGCGGATCTGGGCTTCTTCTCCGCAACCCACAACTCGATCGACGGCACCGCTTCCCGCGACGTCTTCGCCGAGTTCGCCTGGGTGACGGCCATGATCGGCGTGGACCTGTCCCGCGTCTCGGAGGAAGTGATCCTGTGGGCCACGAAGGAGTTCTCCTTCGTCACCCTTCACGATTCCTACTCAACAGGTTCGTCGATCATGCCGCAGAAGAAGAACCCGGACGTGGCGGAGTTGGCGCGCGGCAAGGCAGGACGGCTGATCGGCAACCTGACCGGCCTGCTGGCAACGCTCAAGGGCCTGCCGCTGGCGTACAACCGCGACCTGCAGGAGGACAAGGAACCGGTCTTCGACGCCGCGGATACCCTGGAACTGCTGCTCCCGGCCGTCTCCGGCATGATCGCGACGCTGAAATTCAACACGGAGCGGATGGAGTCCCTGGCGCCCCAGGGCTTCGCGCTGGCCACGGACATTGCCGAATGGTTGGTCCGGCAGGGCGTACCGTTCCGTGAGGCCCACGAGCTTTCCGGTGCAGCGGTCAAGCAGGCCGAAAGCCGCGACGTGGAGCTGTGGGACCTGACGGACGAGGAATACGCCGACATCTCGGAGCACCTCACGCCCGAGGTCCGTACGGTCTTGTCCACTGAGGGTTCGCTCAACAGCCGCAACTCCCAGGGCGGCACCGCACCGGCCGCCGTCGAACGCCAACTTGTTGCCTTGGAAAGCGAGCTAGCCGGCGTCAGGGAGTACGCAGGCTAGCAGTCAGACGCGTAGGGCCCCGTCCGCCGGGTTCCCTGTCCGAGCCTTTACGTCCAGGACGCTCTCTCACTAGTCCGATAATAGAGGGGACGTGAGCGTGATCGGTGCGCGCTGGTGTGGCCCGTCGTGGTCAGGCGGGTGTTGGTGTGTGTGAGGGTGGGTAGGGGTCAGGCTGCGGGTGCGAGAGTGACGGTGTAGCCGAGGGCTTCGAGTTGGCGGACGTGGCTGTTCTTTTTGGTGTCCGGATTGGTGCGGCGGCTGAAGTAGTCGGCGCCGAGGTCGTTGAACCGGGCGTCAGGGTTCTGGAGCAGGTGCCAGATGATCACGAGAATGGAGCGTCCGGTGGCGACGATGGCGCGTTTCTTGCCCCGCCGGCGCGCGATCCTTTGGTGGCGTTCGCCCAGAAAGGTGTGAGTCTTACGGGCCCCGACGGCGGCTTCACCGAGGATCCGGGCGAGATAGGGGTTGCCGTGTCCGGTCGAGCCGTTTCCTTTGGTCTTCCCCGCTGAGGAGTTGATGCCCGGGGAGAACTTCGCCCAGGAACACAGGTGTCCCGCGGTCGGGAACCTGGACATGTCTACCCCGATTTCGGCGAGAATGGCGGCAGCAGCGACGGGGCCGATGCCCGGGATCTCATCCAGGCGTTCCGCCGCCACCGCGAAAGGGGCCAATTGCGCCTCGATCTGTTCATCGACCGCGGCGATGTCGGTGTCGATGCCGTCGATCCTGGACAACATCCGGGTCAGGAGGAAGGCGTGGTGGTCATCAAATTGGCCGGTGAAGGCCTCCTCGAGTTCGCTGATCTTCGCCCGCATTCGGGTCCGGGCCAGCTGCGCGAGCCTACCCGGGTTCCGTTCTCCGGCGAGGAGCGCCGCCATCATTTCCCGCCCGGACACCCCGAAAATGTCCGAGGCCACCGCGGAGAGCTTGATGCATGCGTCCTCGAGGAGTTTTTCGACCCGGTTCTTCTCCGCGGTCCGGGTTCCGACCAGATCAGCGCGGTATCGGGTCATGTCCCGCAGTTGGCGGATCGGGGCGGGCGGGACGAAGCTGGGCCGGATCATCTGCCGTTCGGCGACCTTGCACAGCCACACGGAATCGAGCACGTCCGTTTTCGGCCGGCCCGGCAGATGCTTCACGTCGCGGGCATTGACCAGCCACGCCTCGAGCCCGTGCGCTTCGAGGAGGTAAAACACCGGCTTCCAATAGTCCGAAGTCGCTTCCATCACGACCCGCTCGATCCGGAGGTCCACGAGATGGTCGGCCAGCTCCATCAACGACCGGGTCATCGTGGAGTGCATGGACACCTCCTGCAACCGTTTCTTCCGGTCCCCTTCCGCGGGGACCCGGACACAACACACGAGTTCGGCCTTGCCAATGTCGATCGCGGCGACTCTGGCAATGATCTGATCCTCATCCTGGATTTCAGCCAGCATGGCTACTGCTCATCTCCTCACACGGCGGAACTTCTGATAATCAAGCGGCCGCCCGCGGGGATCACCGGGAAATCGGAATCTAGTCCTCGTTCTCGGTAAAGGGAAACAGTGAAGGGCCCACGGCGTGATCCCCGGCGCCCGGCTTAATGACGGTCTAAAAAGAACCAAAGTGATACGGCGTCGGCAGGCGACCACAGGCACATTTTCAGCCCGGAACGGGCGCCCCGCAAGGGCACACAGGCTTAATGTGGGTTTTTGGCTGACGCTCTCTCACTTTCTTCAAGAAAGTGAGAGAGCGTTGTGCGTTTGGGACCGAGGCTCCCCGCTACGATTGCGCCATGAGCGACGCCTTCCGCAGCCAACTCCGTGCCCTGCCGGATTTTCCCTCCGACCTGCCGGACTTCGACCCCGCCACGGCGCCCGCCGATCCGGTGGCGCTGTTCAAACTATGGCTGGATCAGGCGCTGGCTGTCGGCGTGCCGCAACCGCATGCCTTCAGCCTGGCCACGGCGGACGGCAACGGCCACCCGTCCGCCAGGATGCTGATCCTGAAGGACATCGACGACGACGGTTGGCACTTCGCCACGTCCCGCACCTCACGGAAGGGCCGGGAACTCTCGGTCAACCCCGCCGGGGCCCTGAACTTCTACTGGCCGCAGCAGGGCCGGCAGGTTCGGGTGGCCGGCCCCGTGGTTGAACAGTCTGCCGAAGCGTCGGCGGCAGACTGGGCCGCGCGGCCCGCAGCGGACGGCAGTCACAATCCCGACTGGCAGCTCTACGCGGTCAGGCCAACGGAACTGGAGTTCTGGCAGGCTCGCCACGACCGCCGGCACATCCGGCACCGCTTCGGCCCGGACGGGAAGCGGCTCAGCTAAGTGGCCGCCGACAGCTCGAGTGCGCCCCACCTGCGGCAGACCCTCTCTCACTTAATGCCGCTTTTTGGGCAACCCTCTCTCGCTTTCCTGAAGAAAGTGAGAGAGGGTTGCCGTTTTTAACGCGTTAAGTGAGAGAGCGTTGTGGCGGTGGGATGGAGGGGAGCGGCGCAGGAAGGCTTATCCGGCTTCGCGGGCCAGCAGGCTCTCCTTCGCCTCCCTGGCCAGCAGGCTCTCCTTAACGGCCAGGCCCCAGCGGAAACCACCCAGGGAACCGTCGGTGCGGATCACTCGGTGGCACGGCACAAAGAGGGCCGCCGCGTTGAAGGCACAGGCGCTGGCCGCAGCCCGGACCGCCTTTGGATTGCCCGACAGTTCGGCGTACTCGGTGTAGGTGACGGGCGCGCCCGGACGGACCGTCCGCAGCACATCCCACGCGTGCGCCCGGAACGGACCGGACTTCTGCAGCACGGGAACAGCCATGGCAGGAGCGGAATCCCCGGCATAAAACGCTTCCACTGCCCGGGAAATCGAACCCAGATCCGTCACCGCCTCCACCTCGGCCGGACGCAGCTGCGGGTGGATCTGCCCGGTCAGCTCGCCAAGCTCGGCGGTCCATCCGGATGCCAGGACCACGCCGTCCTGCGCAAGGATGGTGAACGGACCGTCCGGGGTGGACATAGTCAACAGCTGGGCTTTCATTGCAACACTTTCTCTGGAATGTTCTGTTCACGCGTGGGGGCCTTCGACGACGACGACGCTGCCGCCCCCCAGAGGTGCATGGTGGCGTACGACCGCCACGGGCTGACCTCGCGGAAATCCGGCGCCGGGTCCACCCCCGCGGCAGGGGCTTCCGGAGCAAGTGTACGGATGCCGTTCCGCACCGCGGCGTCGTTGGCCAGGAAGACGTCCGGGGCGCCGAGGACACGCATGGCCACGTAGCCTACCGTCCACGGCCCTACCCCGGGGAGGGGGAGCAGTTTTGCTTCCAGCCCGGGCAGGTCGTCGCCGTAGCCAAAGTCGAGTTCACCGGATGCGAGGGCTGACGCCGCGGACCGGAGGGCGTCGATCCGCCGTTGCGGACCCCGTAGGAGCAAATAGCCCGGACCTGCGATCTCCGCTGCCGTGGGAAACAACCGGTCCAGTCCCTCATCCGGAACCAGGCTGGGGCTGCCCACAGCGGACAGCTGAGTCAGGGCGGTCCGTGCCGCCGCGACCGTGATTTGCTGCCCGATCATGGCCCGGATCAGGAGCTCCTGCGGATCCACAGCTCCCGGCATCCGGATACCCGGAACGCGAGCCACAGCGGCAGCCAAACGCGGATCAGCACCCAACGCATTGTCGATCGCCACGGGGTCCGCATCCAGGTCGAAGAGCCGGCGCACCCTGCTCAGCAGCGCCGGTAGGTCGCGCAGGTCCACCGCACCGATGGTGAGGGTCAGCGGCCGGCCAGGCGCGCCGTCGTCGTAATTCACGCTGAAGCGGGCGTCTCCGTGGGGGAGCCGGAGGGTACGGGCGTACGACGTCGGGGTCCCCGCCTCGATGCCGGGGATCGCCCTGACGGCGAGGAAGGAAAAAACGCCGGGATCGAAGGGTGCACGGTACGGCAGACTGAGCGTGAGCGTCGTCGCGGCCGTTCCCGGGGGGTGGTGCCGTGCCGTGGCCCGCAGGGCGGTGGGCGTCATGGCGAAGACTTCCACCATGGTGTCGTTGAATTGCCGGACGCTGCTGAACCCGGACGCGAAGGCGATGTCTGCCAGTTTCAGGGACGTGGAAACCAGCAACGTGCGCGCGGTCTGGGCGCGGCTTGCCCGGGCCAGGGACAGCGGCCCTGCGCCGAGTTCGTGGCTGAGGATCCGGTTCAGCTGGCGGGCTGAGTACCCCAGCCGTGCCGCCAGCCCTTCCACTCCATCCCGGTTGATCACGCCGTCATTGATCAGGCGCATCGCCCGCCCGGCCAGGTCCTGCCTGATGTTCCAAGCTGGCGTCCCTGGAACGGCTTCGGGGAGGCATCGTTTGCAGGCCCGGTAGCCGGCCTCGTGTGCCGCGGCTGAGGTTTCGTAGAACGTCACATTGGCTGCCCTGGGGGTTCGGGCCGGGCAGGACGGGCGGCAGTAAATTCCTGTGGTCCGGACCGCGGTGTAAAACTGCCCGTCGAAACGGGTGTCCCGTGAGTCGATCGCACGGTAGCGCTGCCAGAAGTCCATTCCCCTATCCTGCCAGCGCACACCGTGCTCTGCTAGCGGGAATCGGACATGGGCGTGGGCGTTCGGTAGAGTCGGTGGATGACCGTCAGCAGCACTCACTCGAGGCCTGAGCAGCTCCGCGATCTGCTCTCCGGTGACGCACGGAAAATCGCACCCCTGCTGCTGGGTTCCGTCCTGAGCCACAACAGCCACGAAGGTACGGTCGCCGTGCGGATCACCGAGTTGGAGGCCTACATGGGTCCGGGCGACTCGTTGCACCCGGATCCCGGATCGCACACCTTCCGCGGCCAAACGGCCCGCAACGCACCCATGTTCGGGCCGGCCGGCCACCTCTACGTTTATTTCACGTACGGGATGCACTACTGCGCCAACATCGTCTGCGGGCCGGCCGGCACGGCGTCGGGCGTGTTGTTGCGCGCGGGTGAGGTGGTGGAAGGACGGCACCTCGCGCAGGTGAGGCGGCCGACGTCGAAATCACCTTTGGACCTCGCCAGCGGTCCCGCGCGGCTCGCCACCGCCCTGGCCCTCACCACCGCGGACAGCGGACGCGATGCGCTCACGGAGCCCTTCGAGCTGCGGCTGCCGTCCGCGCCAGCCCGCACTTACAGTTCCGGGCCCAGGGTGGGGGTTTCCGGCGACGGCGGCTCCGCGGACTACCCGTGGCGTTTCTGGCTGCCGGACGATCCCACCGTGTCCCGCTACAAACCCGCGAAGGTGCGGCGGGCGTAGATCGCGGCTCCTTTGTGGTCGGGTTGGCTTGCCGCATGATCTGCTGCCGCGTCGCCCGGCTGGGCGAACGGCTCCAGCCGACGCTGCAGGCCGCGCTGCACGGAAGGCCATTCCGGCCGCAGGATCGAGAACACGGCAGAGTCCGCCCGGGAGCCGTCAGGCGCGGTGCGGTGGCTCCGGAGAACGCCCTCGAACGTGGCCCCGAGCCGTTCTATAGCCGCGGCGCTGCGCACGTGGCGCGCGTCGCACCGAAAGGCGACCCGCTGAACGTGGAGTACCTCAAACGCAAAGGTCAGCAGGGCGTGCTTACTGGCGGGGTTGACGTGGCTGCCCCAGAACTGCCGGCCAAAAAACGTTCCGCCCACCTCGACGCGCTGCTGTCCGGCGTCGAATGCGTTGAGGGCAGTGGTGCCCAGGGTCGCACCAGTCCGCTGGTCCGTCACGGCGAAAGCCAAGCTGGCCGGATCGGTAATCCTCGTCTCAAACAAGGCCGCGAGCTCGCCGGCGGTGGCTGGCAGTGGTGCGGCCATGCCGGCCCACATCGTGGCGTCCACGAAGTCGTACAGGGCCCGGGCATGCTCCGGTGCCAGCGGGATGAGGGAAAGCCCGTATCCGGTCAGGACTGTCTCGTGGTGCATTGCAGTATTGAATCAGTCCGGAGCCAGCGCTGAAACAGATGCAGGCGGCCGGAAAAGTGAACATTGGATGACATCGGGGGTGAGGGGACCGGCGGGCACGTTAACCGAAATGGTTGTAGAATGGACGGTCTGTCTTTTGCGATAGGGGAACGTTTAATGCTCGACGCCGATTTGGCCCACGAACGCGATTATGTTGCTGGCTTATACACGCGGCTGGAAGAGCTACGCGCTGAGAAGCGCCAGCAGTTGGCACAGGTCCGCCGGGCCGGTGCGGTGGGCACCATGCAGAATGTTTCCGAACGTGACGCCTTCGCCGCGCTCTACGAGGACCGCCTTGCTCAGCTCGATGCGGTTGATGACCGGCTGGTGTTCGGCCGCCTGGATCTGGATTCCGGCGAGGCCCAGTACATCGGACGCATCGGCCTGACCACGGCTGACCTGCAACGGCTCATGGTGGACTGGCGTGCGCCCGAAGCCGGCCACTTCTACCAGGCAACGGCGTTTGACCGGCAGGGCGTCCGCCGCCGGCGGCACCTCATTCTTCAGGGCCGCGAAGTCAAGGCTATCGAGGATGACGTGCTCGACGCCGGGATGCTGGCGGACAACGCCTCGCTGCAGGGCGAAGGGGCGCTGCTGGCCGCGCTGGACTCCAAGCGCACCGGCCGGATGTCGGACATTGTCGGCACCATCCAGTCGGAGCAGGACCGCATCATCAGGTCCTCCATCTCCGGTGCGCTGGTTGTTCAAGGCGGTCCCGGCACGGGCAAGACGGCCGTCGCGCTGCACCGTGCGGCATACCTGCTGTACACCCACCGGGAACGCCTCAAGACTGCCGGTGTGCTGCTGGTGGGGCCGTCGTCGTCGTTCATGAAGTACATCGAACGCGTCCTGCCCTCACTCGGTGAGACCGGCGTGGTCATGGCGAGCCTGGGCCGACTGATGCCGGGCATCAACGCTGTTCCTGAACCCGAGGCCGACGTCGCGGCCATCAAGGGGCGGCTGGACATGGCGAAGGTTGTGGCTAACGCCGTGGCCAATCGGCAGCGTATCCCTGCCGAGGACCGCATCCTTGAGGTCGATGGCCGGAAGCTGGTGCTGACGCCACGGCAGGTAAGCCGCGCCCGCGAACGTGCCCGGTCTACGGGCAAGCCCCACAACGAGGCACGCCTGACGTTCGTCAAGATCCTGCTCCGTGAACTGACTGAACAGATGACTGAGCTGGTGGAGGCCGGGAGCATCGGCAACAATGCGGACCGCTCCTATCTCGCGGAAGACGTCCGCACGGCCCGCGATGTCCGGATCGCGCTCAACCTCTGCTGGATGCCCATGACGCCGGAGAAGCTGATCACCGAACTCCTGAGTAAGCCCGCCGTGCTGGCGGCCTGCACTCCGCACCTCAGCCTCGAGGAGCAGTCGCTCCTGCTGCGCCCGGCGGATGCGCCTTGGACCGAGGCGGATGTCCCGCTGTTGGACGAAGCGGCCGAACTCCTCGGTGAGTTGGATCCCGCGGCCGGACGCGGAATCGCCCAACAAGAGCATGACCGTGCCCGCGATCTCGCCAACGCCAAGCAGACGCTGGTGAACATGGAGCACATGGGCGTTGATGTCATGATGACCGCCGAGGAACTGGTGGACCAGAACCAGGAGCGGCAGAACCGCTTGACAGCCGCCGAGCGGGCTACCGCCGACCGCACGTGGGCTTTCGGCCACATTGTGGTGGATGAGGCCCAGGAACTTTCGCCGATGCAGTGGCGCCTCCTGGTCCGCCGGTGCCCGCTGAAGTCCTTCACGATCGTGGGGGATATCGCCCAAACGAGTTCCGTTGCCGGGGCCAACTCCTGGCAAGGGGCTTTGGCGCCCATGTTCGGTGACCGCTGGCAGCTGGAGGAGCTGACGGTCAATTACCGCACGCCATCGCAGATCGCTGAAGCCGCAGCCCGCATGGCCAACGCGGCCGGGCTGGTTGTGTCCGCACCGAAGGCCGTCCGGGAGGGGCGCTGGTCGCCTGTCATTGACAAGGTGGATCAGGGTCAGGTGGTCAGCCGCCTCGTGGAGGTGCTCCCCGAAGAACTGGAAGCGCTCGACGGCGGCCTGCTGGCAGTTATTGCCGACGGTGACCTCCTTCCCGCTGCCACTTCAGCCCTCCGCGCGGCCTATGGCCGGCGAATCGGCAACGGGGCGGGCAGCTACGAACAGGACATCGTGGTCATCAGCCCGCGTGAGGCCAAGGGCCTGGAATTCGACGGCGTTGTGGTGCTGGAACCGTCAGAGATGCTCAACCATGAGCACGGACGTGTGGGTGACCTCTACGTGGCCATGACCCGTCCCACACAGCGGCTCCGGCTGATCGCTGCCGAAGGTATTCCCGCCGGTATCGAAGGCTGAGCTGGTCCTCTTTTGACCTTCTGACGCCCGGCTCCGTTCATGACGGGGCCGGGCGTCGTCGATCCTGCTAACTTAGAAGTCGTGTCAGAACTCAACGATCTCGAATCCCAGCAGAACGACCCCACCTTCGCCAATGTCTGGCAGGAGCTGAAGTGGCGCGGCCTGGTCCACGTCTCCACCGATGAAGCGGAACTGGAAAAGCTCCTCGCAGGTGAGCCGGTCACCTATTACTGCGGGTTCGATCCCACTGCGCCGAGCCTGCATCTGGGAAACCTGGTCCAGCTCCTCATGATGCGCCGCCTACAGTTGGCCGGCCACAAGCCGCTGGGACTCGTGGGTGGTTCCACCGGGCTTATCGGTGACCCGCGGCCCACGGCCGAGCGGACGCTGAACACCAAAGACACCGTGAACGAGTGGGTGGGCTACCTGCAGGCCCAGGTCCGCCGCTTCCTGAGCTTCGACGGCACCAACGCAGCCCGCATGGTCAACAACCTTGACTGGACCGCGCCCCTGAGCGCCATTGATTTCCTGCGGGAAATCGGAAAGCACTACCGTGTGGGCACCATGCTCCGCAAGGACGCGGTGGCCTCCCGCCTCAGCTCGGACGAAGGCATCAGCTACACGGAATTCAGCTACCAGATCCTGCAGGGCATGGACTACCTGCAACTCTTCCGCGACTACGGCTGCATGCTGCAGACCGGCGGCTCGGACCAATGGGGCAACCTGACCAGCGGCACGGAACTGATCCGCAAGGTGGAGGGCAAGACTGTCCACGCCCTGGGTACGCCGCTGATCACCAACTCGGACGGCACCAAGTTCGGCAAGAGCGAAGGCAACGCCATCTGGCTCGATGCCGGCATGTGCAGCGCATACGCGTTCTACCAGTTCTGGCTCAACACCGCCGACGCAGACGTGGTGGACCGGCTGAAGGTCTTCACGTTCCTGAACCGCGCAGAGATCGAAGCTCTTGCCGCTGCCGTGGCTGAGCGTCCGTTTGCCCGGGAGGGCCAGCGGAAACTGGCGGTCGAGGTCACCTCACTTGTTCACGGAGTGGACGCAACCAAGAAGGTCATCGCCGCATCGGCTGCCCTCTTTGGCAACGGTGACCTTGCTGCGCTGGACAAGCCCACCCTCGAAGCCGCGACCTCGGAGCTTCCTTCGGCCCGGATCCAGGTGGACGGACTGGGGATTGTTGACCTCTTGGTAGCTTCCGGGCTGGCGGACAGCAAGTCTGCTGCCCGGCGCACGGTCAGCGAGGGGGGTGCCTATGTGAATAACGAGAAGGTGTCCGATCCCGAAGCTGTCATCTCCGAAGATGAACTGCTGCACGGGCAGTACCTGCTGTTGCGCCGCGGAAAAAAGAACCTTGCCACCGTGGAAGTCCTGGTCCCCTAGGTTCTTTGCGGCTTCAATGCACGCTCCTTCGCGGCCGATTTGCACGGCCGCGGGGGAGCGTGTAATGTTTTCTGAGTCGCCGCCGCTGAGTGGTGACAAACCCCCTTCAAATTAAGCAATTCGTCATGTGCAGTGCACAAAGATGATGGAAAGCTTCGTTTTTTGCTGGGCGGATTCAGCTTATTGAGTGAATATCGGAAGAATAACCGGGATTTGCAAAGTAAACTTGAATGAACTAAAGTATAAACATCGCAGCGAAGAAAAACGAAGCAAAAGAATTCATTTAGTGACTTGTTTCGGGAAGTATTCGAATGTGTCTGTTGTTTGAGAACTCAATAGTGTGCCAAGTTTGTTGATACCAATTTATTATTAATTGGTTGAATTGACTGGATCGTGCCGCCCCTGTGGTGTGGTCTGGTTTTTACAGCTGGTTTCAAATTTTGCAGTGCGGTTTCCGCGTTATTTCCGTGGTTCCGTGTTGTGTTCGTTTTTGTTTTACTTCAACGGAGAGTTTGATCCTGGCTCAGGATGAACGCTGGCGGCGTGCTTAACACATGCAAGTCGAACGATGATCTCCAGCTTGCTGGGGGGATTAGTGGCGAACGGGTGAGTAACACGTGAGTAAC
>NZ_JBFRDI010000021.1:0-58165 GCF_052113505.1 Pseudarthrobacter sp. TAF60_1 | reverse complement strand
CACCACTTACCGGCGCCCTAAAAGGACAACCAGATCCTGGTCTTGAAATTTGGGGGTTTTGGCCGCCCGCGGTAACCAGCTCTTCGCTGTTCCCCTCGCGGCGACTTAGAAAACAATACACCCCACCCGCCCCCACCGCAAATCACCCCTGCCAAGCGTCCTGAACCCCGCGGTTCCGCGGAAAACCCGGCCCTACGCACCCCCGCCGAGCCACCCGCCGTCGTAATTCCTTTGTGTGTGCTGCCGCACAGCCTGCGATACCTCCCTGCAGACAGCAGAAGGGCCGGCAACCAAAATGGTTGCCGGCCCTTCTCAAGCAGCTGGAATCAGCGGTGCTGAATTACCAGGAAGACTTGGTGATGCCCGGGAGCTCACCGCGGTGAGCCATGTCGCGGAAGCGAACACGGGAGATACCGAACTTCTGGAAGGTACCGCGGGGACGGCCGTCGATGATGTCGCGGTTACGCAGACGGATCGGGGACGCGTTGCGGGGCAGCTTCTGCAGGCCGAGGCGTGCAGCTTCGCGTGCTTCGTCGGTTGAGTTGGGGTCAACCAGAGCCTTCTTCAGTTCGAGGCGCTTTGCAGCGTAACGCTCAACGATGACCTTGCGCTGCTCGTTGCGAGCAATCTTGGACTTCTTAGCCATGGTTTAGCGCTCCTCTCGGAATTCGACGTGCTGGCGGATCTTGGGGTCGTACTTCTTCAGAACCATGCGGTCCGGATCGTTACGACGGTTCTTACGGGTTACGTAGGTGTAACCCGTGCCCGCGGTCGACTTGAGCTTGATGATCGGACGTACGTCCTTGTCCTTAGCCACTAGAGCTTCACCCCACGAGCCAGGATTGCGGCGACGACTGCGTCGATGCCGCGTACGTCGATGGTCTTGATGCCACGTGCAGAAACCTGCAGCGTGACGTTACGGCGCAGGGACGGAACCCAGTAGCGCTTCTTCTGAATGTTCGGATCGAACCGACGCTTGTTGCGGCGGTGCGAGTGCGAAATGCTGTGCCCAAAGCCCGGCTCGGCTCCGGTCACTTGGCAGTGTGCTGCCATGACTTCTCCTCAAGAATTGAAAGTAATGATCCGCATATCTGCTGCAGGATCATGCGTCTAAGAGCGACCCAAAGTGATCAGGGTGAACGGTTAGTCACGCAACTTGAGCCCCTAACTACCGGCTACCCTGGAGAAATTTACCGGGCCACCGGAGCAATTGCGCACGCTCCGCGCACTTAGCGCCCACCAAGTCTACGAGTTGAGGCAATTAAAGACCAATCCGGGGACGGAGGGTGTATAAGGACTCCCGCCACTTTCCATAAGGTCACAGCCTGCAGCACCTAGTTTTCACAGCAAAATGAAAGCTTCCTGGCGCACCGTTGAAGCATGAAGACACAGCTCCTGCCGGCCACTCCGGCGCCAAGCCGCTCCGGCCAAAACGGGCTCCCTTCCACCCCGCGCGCACCCCGCAGCGGAAGCCACGGCAGCGGCCCCGGCAGGGGCCGCTTCGCCAGGCAACACCGGCAACGGATGCTGCAGGCCGACCTCCTCACCGTGATCGCGTGGGCGTCGGTGGCGGCTGCGGTGGCCCTCTGGTTGGCCGACGGCGGCGCATCAGCAGTCAGTTCGCCGGCCGCATTGTTCACTGCGGTGGGAATCGTTGCGGGCCTGGCGGGCATGGACCTTGTCCTGCTGATGCTGCTGCTGGTGGCCCGCATTCCCTTTATCGACCGGACCGTAGGCCACGACAGAGCCTTGGAATTCCACCGGAAACTCGGCAAACCCTCGCTGTACCTCCTCCTGGCACATGGGCTGTTTATCGCCGTCGGCTATGGAATGGCTGAAGGGCTGGACCCCATCAGCGAATCAATCGCCTTGTGGACGCTGGTCCCGGACATGTGGCTCGCGTTCGTGTCCATGGCCCTGTTCATCGCGGTGGTGGCGACGTCACTGGTGGCCGTCCGGCGTCGTTTCCCCTACGAATTCTGGTACGTGGTGCACCTGCTTACGTACGCCGCCGTCGGGACCTCCCTCCCCCACCAGTTCAGCGTGGGCGGCCTCTTTGCTGAAGGCACGTGGCAGCGGTGGTACTGGCTGGCAATCTGCACCGCGACCGGCGTAGCTCTTCTTTACTACCGCGTGATCCAACCCCTGGTGGCCACTTCACGGCACCAACTGACGGTCAGCAGGGTCACCGGCGTGGCTCACGGCGTCGTGAACATTGAAATGACGGGACGGGAGCTCGGACGGCTGGCCGGGGCCGGCGGACGGTTCTTCGTCTGGCGGTTCCTGGCGCCAGGGCTGTGGTGGCATCCGCATCCTTTCAGCCTGTCCGCTGAGCCTGCCGTCTACGGGCCGGACGGTACGGGCACTCTCCGGATCACGGTCCGGAACCTGGGCCGCGGATCCGCGCAGCTGGCCCGGCTGCGGCCGGGAACCAAGGTGGCACTGGAAGGTCCCTACGGCGTGTTCAGCACCGCCGCCAGGAGCCGGGACAAGGTTGTGCTGATCGGCGCCGGCATCGGCATCACCCCGCTGCGGGCACTCCTGGAAACCACGCCGTTTGCACCCGGCCAGGCCACCGTCCTGCTCCGCGGCCACACCGAACAGGAGCTCTACCTCAAAGCGGAAATCCTCGAGCTCTGCCGGCAGCGCGGTGCGAGGCTATTCCACCTCACCGGACCCCGTGCGCGGCGGAATTCCACCACTTGGCTCCCCGATGAGGCCGTCCAGAACGGCTACAGCCTCCCGTCCTACGTCCCGGATCTCGCGGATGCCGACGTTTACATTTGCGGGCCCGCGCGTTGGGCGGGCAACGTCATCGCCGATGCCCGCGCCGCGGGCGTCCGGCCCGACCAGATCCATCACGAACGGTTTGACTGGTGAAAACACGAGGAGCAGTGTCTGCAGCCATCGCCTCCGCAGGTATCCTCCTGGCCGGCTGGCAGGCCGGAACCCAGGTCGCGGGGGTCAGCACCACCACCAACAGCAGTACGACGGCGGCCGGTACCAGCGGTGCCGGAGCCTCCGGCGGTGCGGGAGCGGCGTCGGGAAGCGGCACCTCCGGTTCCTCCAGTTCCTCGGGTACCTCCGGTTCCTCGGGCTCGTCCGGCAGCGCAGCAACGGCAGGGACCTACAAGGGATCGGTGGTGCAGACAAGGTTCGGCGCCGTGCAGGTCCAGATTACTGTCAGCGCCGGGAAAATTTCCGAGGTCACCGCCCTCCAGTTGACCGACGACGACCGCAAATCGGCCCAGATCAGCAGCCGGGCCGCGCCGCTCCTCCGCAGCGAAGTCCTGGCCGCGCAGTCAGCCAAGGTCAAAACCATCAGCGGAGCCACAGTCACCAGCAGCGCGTACCTCTCATCCCTCCAGGCAGCCATCGATGCCGCGCACCTCTGAGAACCCCGCGCGGCCCACGGCGGTCGCGCCGCTAATAGCCTCCACCTTCCACTCCATGGGCACTGTCATCAGCCTGACCATGCCCGGCGCGCCCGGTCCGGGAGGGCACTCAGCAACGGACGAGCTGGAAGCGGCGGCCGCCGTCGTCGAACGCGTTTTCCTTGAACTGGACCAGACGTTCAGCCTGTACCGGGAGGATTCCGAGGCGAGCAGCCTGGCGCGTGGCGAGATGACCCTTCGCGACGCGTCGCCGGTCATGCGGGAGCGGTACGCGGAGGCGCTGGAATGGCGGCTGCGGACGCACGGGGCTTTCACACCGGAAAGGCCCGACGGCGTGCTGGACCTTTCCGGCCTCATCAAGGCTTATGCAATCCAGGAGGCGGGGACGTCGCTCCTGGCCCTGGGGCGCACGGACTGGTGCCTCAATCCCGGCGGCGACGTCCTGGTCAACGGTTCGCCGGTGCCCGGAAGCCCCGAACCCTGGGACGCCGGCATCGTGGATCCGTTCGACCGCGGGGCCTTGCTGGCCGGCTACCCGCTGGGCACCCGACGGCGGCACTCGGCGCTGGCGACGTCAGGTTCGGCTGAGCGGGGGGACCACATTTGGCGACGGGCCGGGGAGGCCCCCACGTTTGTCCAAGTATCGGTTGCCGCCGCGGACATCACCACGGCCGACGTCCTGGCCACCGCGATCGTGGCCGGCGGCGTACCCATGCTGGACCGGGCCACGGACGGCTGGAATGTAGCGGTGCTGGCGGTCGGCAGCGACGGAGCGCTGCTGGGGACGCCGGACTTCCGCCGCTAGGGCTTGTGTGGGGACCGGTTCAACCTGTCCCGGCCCGGTTCAGAGCCGCGTCAGCTGGCCGTACTTGGGCGCCAGACCGTCTCCGGACGACTTGCCCGTCACACGCCGGACCACCCACGGCCCCGCAAACTCGCGGACCCAGCGGGCGTTGGCGCGCATCGCTTCGGCCCTGCTGAGTTCGGGGACGGGAGTCATGGGCGGGACGTCGATCGAATGGTCATGTTCGAGGACCGTGAGGACGCGCTTGGCCATGTTGGCGTGCCCCGCCGCGGACATGTGCATCCGGTCCTGGGCCCACATTCCCCAGTCGTAGTACTCGTTGAAGCGCCAGTAATCCACCAGCAGCGCCCCGTGGTCGCCGGCGATGCCGCGGACCAGTTCGTTATAGATCGCCGTGCGCCCGCGCATGGTGCTGAACACCTTGGACCCGCGCGCATCAAAGCCGGTGAACATCACCACGGTGGCTCCCGTGGCAGCCAACTTGCCGATGCCGGCGTCGTACTCCTGCAGCAGATCGTCGATGTCGATCCTGGGCCGCAGGATGTCGTTGGCTCCTGCGTAGATGGTCACCAAGGTCGGGTTAAGTTCGACGGCGGCGTCCACCTGTTCCGCCATGATCTGGCGCAGTTTCCTGCCGCGGATGGCGAGGTTTGCGTAGCCGAAGCCGGGATCGGCCGCGCCCAGCTGCTCGGCCACGCGGTCGGCCCAGCCACGGACACCGTTGGGACGGGTCGCATCATCATCGCCGACTCCTTCAGTGAAGGAGTCACCGAGGGCTACATAGCGGGTCGAAAAGTCCATCCCGCCAGTCTGTCATCCGTTGCCGCGAGCAACCAAGAATCAGCTTTCGCGGAGGATCCAGTGGTCATCGTCGAGCCGCGCCACAATTTTTTCCCCGATGCGGGCCAAATCGTTGACATCGCGGTCCGTCAGCGCGTCCAGGAACTTTGCGCGGACTGCCTCCACGTGCCCCGGCGCGAGGTTCACCAAAGTGGCCATCCCGTCGTCGGACAGGTGCGCGGTGGTGACACGCGCATCGCGTGGGTGCGGGCGCCGCTCCAGCCAGCCGCGCTTTTCCAGTTTGGACACCACGTGCGAGAGCCGGGACAGCGAAGAACTGGTCCGGGCCGCCAGCTCACTCATGGGAAGGAAATGCCCCTCGGCCTCCGACAGCATGGCCATGACGTTGTAGTCGAACAGGGACACCTTGCCGGCGCTGTGCAGCTGGCTGTCCAGTGCCGCAGGAAGGAGGGTGTTGATACTCAGGATCGCCAGCCAGGCACGGCGTTCGTCGGCGTTCAGCCAGCGCGGTTCGGTCATGAGTCCATTCTAGGAGGACAATCTCTTGACGGTTCAAGTGCCCCGTCCGCGCGCCGGTAGGCTGGCCCTATGTTTGTTGTGTCGCTCACCTACAAAGTGCCCGAAGACATCGTTGACTACCACCGCCCCGCCCATATGGCCTGGGTTAAGCAGGCGTTCGACGACGGCGTGTTCCTTGCGTCCGGACGCCTGGTTCCGGCGGTGGGCGGTGTGCTGCTGTCCAAGGCGGACCGCGCCACCCTCGACGCCGCCTTGGCCCGGGACCCGTTCTACAGCAACGGTGTGGCCGAGTTCGAGGTCATCGAGTTCACTGCCACAACTGTGGCTGATGGCTACGAAAACCTGCTGGACACCTAAGTCTTATTAGCGCAGCCCGATCCTCACAGGGCACCGCCGGCTGTCTGGTGTTCGGACCTGCGGGACGGCAGGTACTCGGCCGGCTGCCCCGACGCGCGCACCACGGCACGCAACTCACCGAGGCCGTCGCCGAGCACGCCGGCGGCGCGGGCCTGGACCAGGACGTTGCCCAGCGCCGTGGCTTCAACCGGGCCTGCCAGGACGGGCCTGCCGGTGGCCTCGGCGGTGAGTTGGCAGAGCAACCGGTTCTGGGACCCGCCGCCCACGATGTGAACCACGCCGGCCCGGGCGTCCGCGAGCCGTTCGGCGTCGGCGATGGTCCGGGCGTAGCCGGCGGCGAGGCTGTCCAGGATGCAGCGGGTGATGGCTGCCGGCTTGTTCGGCAGGATATTCCCGGTGTGGCGGACTGCGGCGCGGATGCGTTCGGGCATGTTGTCGGGGGCGATGAAGTAGGAATCGTCGGCGTTGATGAGCGGACCGCCGGAGGGCAGGGCTGCGGCGGCGTCGAGGAGTTCCGCGAGGCCGGGCCGGTAGCCCTCCCCCGCCCAGGTGCGCTGGCATTCGCTGAGCAGCCAAAGCCCGCCCACGTTGCGCAGGTAGCGGATGGTGCCATCCACGCCCCGTTCGTTGGTGAAGTTCGCTGCCCTGCTGGCCTCGGTCAGGACCGGGTGGGAGAGCTCGACGCCAACCAGGGACCAGGTGCCCGAGGAGATGTAGGCGAAGTCCTTCCGGTCTGCGGGCACGGCGGCGACAGCCGAGGCGGTGTCGTGCGAGCCCACGGCCACCACCCTCGTGCTCTCCGGCAACCCCGTCCTCGCCGCGATGGCCGGCAGGAGGGGGCCGGTTGTTTCGCCCGGCTGGATCAGCGGCGGGAAGAGGTCCTTGGGCAGGCCGAGGGCAGTGAGGAACTCGGTGGCCCACTCCCCCGCCACTGCGTCGAAAAGCCCGGTGGTGGAGGCGTTGGTTGCTTCGGTACGGCGCTGTCCCGTCAGGAGGAACGCGATCAGGTCCGGAATGAGCAAAGCCTGCATGCCCTTCAGGTCCGGCTCGGTGGCGAGCTGGTAAATCGTGTTGAACTGCAGGAACTGCAGTCCCGTGGTCCCATACAGCTGCGCGGGGTCGAGTTTCCGGTGGACGGGCGCCACGGCGGCGCGGCTGCGGTCATCGCGGTAGCTGTACGGCTGTGAGGTGAGCTCGCCCGCCTTGTTGACGAGGCCGTAGTCCACCGCCCAGGTGTCGATCCCGATGCTGGCGATTATCTCGCCGCGTTCCCTGGCGACGCGGGCCGCGGCAGCGAGCCCTGCCAGGACCTCGGCGAACAAAGCATCAAGGTCCCAGCGGAGGCCGCCGTCGAGCTCTTTGACGCCGTTGGGGAAACGGTGCACAGTCTCGAGCTCGGCCCTCGTCCCACCGGGACTGCCAGCGACCCGGCCGAGGATGACGCGGCCGGAGGAGGCCCCGATGTCGACGGCGGCGAACAGGCCGCCGTCGGCCTTGGCTTCAGCGGCACGTGCGTCACCCAGCGCCGGCATTGTGCTCATCGCAGGAACGCGGCGGCCACGCCGGCATCAACGGGGATGTGGAGCCCGGTGGTGTGGGAGAGCTCGCTGCCGGTTAGCACGGCCGCGGCGTTGGCGACATTTTCCGGCAGCACTTCGCGCTTGAGCAGCGTGCGCTGGGCGTAGTACTTGCCCAGTTCCGCTTCCTTAACCCCGTAGACGGCGGCGCGCTTGGCACCCCAGCCGCCCGCGAAGATCCCGGAGCCGCGGACCACGCCGTCGGGATTGATGCCGTTGACCCGGATCCCATACACGCCCAGCTCCGCCGCGAGCAGGCGCACCTGGTGGGCCTGGTCTGCCTTGGTGGCGGAGTAGGCGATGTTGTTCGGACCGGCGAAGACGGAGTTCTTGGACGAGATGTAAATGATGTCGCCGCCCATTTCCTGGCCGATCATCACCTGCGCGGCGGCCTTGGAGACCAGGAAGGAGCCCTTGGCCATGACGTTGTGCTGCAGGTCCCAGTCCTTCTCCGTGGTTTCCAGCAGCGGTTTGGAGATTGAGAGCCCGGCGTTGTTGACCACCAGGTCCAGTCCGCCAAAGGCCAGGACGGCGTCCTGGATGGCAGCGGCGATCTGGGCTTCGTCGGTGACGTCGGCCTGGACGCCGATGGCGACATCCGCACCGCCCAGTTCCGCGGCGACGGCCTGGGCGTTTTCGAGGTTCAGGTCGGCAATCACTACGCACGCGCCGTCGGACGCCAACCGGGTGGCGATGGCTTTGCCGATGCCCGACGCCGCCCCGGTGACCAGCGCGATCCGGCCAACGTGCGACTTGGGCTTGGGCATCCGGGCGAGCTTCGCCTCTTCCAGTGCCCAGTATTCGATCCGGAACTTCTCGGATTCCTCGATCGGCGCGTACGTTGAGACGGCCTCGGCGCCGCGCATGACGTTAATGGCGTTGAGGTAGAACTCTCCCGCCACCCGGGCGGTCTGCTTGTTCGCCCCGAAGGAGAACATGCCCACCCCGGGAACCAGGACGATGGCCGGGTCCGCGCCGCGCAGGGCAGGGCTGTCCGGGGTCGCGTGCCGGCGGTAATAGCCCTGGTAGTCCTCGCGGTAGGCGGCGTGGAGTTCCTTCAGCCGGGCGACCGAGTCCTCGATCGGGGCATCGGCGGGCAGGTCCAGGACCAGCGGCTTGACCTTGGTGCGCAAGAAGTGGTCCGGGCAGGACGTGCCCAGGGCGCCGAGCCGCGGGTGCTCTGCAGCTTCGAGGAACTCCAGGACGGCGGGGTGGTCGCTGAAGTGCCCCAGCTGCGGCTTGTCCGTCGAGGCGAGTCCGCGGATCACCGGAGCCAGGGCGACCGCCTTAACACGCCGCTCAGCCTCCGGGAGGGCGCCGTAACCGGGCAGCTTGGGCCCGAACGGGTCGGCCTTGCCGTGGTCCTTGATGTACTGCTCTGCCTGCTCGATGATCCACAGGGAGTTCGCCTCGGCTTCCTCGCTGGTGGCGCCCCAGGCGGTGATGCCGTGGCCGCCGAGGATGGTGCCGACCGCGTGCGGGTTCGCATCCTTGATGGCGGCGATGTCCAGGCCCAGCTGGAAGCCTGGGCGGCGCCACGGCACCCACGCGACCTTCTCGCCGAAGATCTCCTTGGTGAGCGCCTCGCCGTCGGCTGCCGTGGCAATGGCGATCCCGGAGTCCGGGTGCAGGTGGTCCACGTGCGCGGCGTCCACCAGGCCGTGCATTGCGGTGTCGATCGAGGGGGCGGCGCCGCCCTTTCCGTGCAGGCAGTAATCGAACGCGGCCACCATTTCGTCTTCACGCTCGACGCCGGGGTACACGTTTTTCAGTGCCTGCAGCCGGTCCAGCCGCAGCACGGCCAGGCCTTGTGCCGTGAGCGTGCCGAGGTCTCCGCCGGAGCCTTTGACCCAGAGCAGCTGGACGTCCTCGCCGGTCACGGGGTCCTTCTCAGCGCCCTTGGCCGAGGTGTTGCCGCCGGCGAAGTTGGTGTTCCGCTTGTCCGCGCCGAGGCGGTTGGAACGGGCAATCAGTTCTTCAACAGTCTTGTTCGTCATGACTTTTCAGGCGCCCCATCCGGCTTGCTGGCCGCCGACGCGGTCCTCGTTGATCTTCTTCTGGTAGCCGCTGGCCTTGAAGGCTGCCAGCGGGTCCGCGGGCAGGCCGCGGGATTCACGCCATTCGGCCAGGATGGGCCGGACGTCGGTGTAGAAGGCATCATTGAAGATGCCGTTGGCGGCCAGGACGTCGCCGCTGCGCTGGGCCTCGGCGAGCGCATCCGTGTCGATCAGCAGGGCGCGGGCCGTCATTTCCTGGACGTTGAGCACGGAGCGGATCTGACCGGGGATCTTCTCTTCCAGGTTGTGGCACTGGTCCAGCATGAGCGCCACGCCCGAATCTTTCCCGAATCCGCCGCCGCGGATGACCTCGTGCATGATGCGGAAGAGCTGGAACGGATCCGCGGCACCCACGATGAGGTCGTCGTCGGCGTAAAAGCGTGAGTTGAAGTCGAAGGAGCCCAGCTTGCCCAGGCGCAGCAGCTGCATCACGATGAACTCGATGTTGGTGCCCGGAGCATGGTGGCCGGTGTCGAGGCAGACGAAGGCCTTCTCGCCCAGCGCCAGGGTCTGCGCATAGGAGGTGCCCCAGTCCGGAACGTCGGTGTGGTAGAAAGCCGGCTCGAAGAACTTGTACTCGAGGACGAGCCGCTGGTTTTCGCTCAGGGCCGCGTAGATCTCCTGCAGGGATTCAGCCAGGCGGTCCTGCCGGCCGCGCATGTCGTCCTGGCCCGGGTAGTTGGTGCCGTCCGCGAGCCAGATCTTCAAATCACGCGAGCCTGTGGCGTGCATGATCTCCAGGCACTCGAGGTGGTGAGCGATGGCGCGGCGGCGGACTGACTCGTTGGCTGAGGTCAGGGAACCGAACTTGTACTCGTCATCCTGGAAGGTATTGGAGTTCACCGTGCCCAGCCCCACGCCCAGGTCCGCGGCGTACTCCTTCAGGGCCGCATAGTCATCCACCTTGTCCCAGGGGATGTGCAGAGCCACGGTGGGCGCCAAGCCGGTCAACTCGTGGACCTTCGCGGCGTCGGCCAGCTTCTCCTGGATGGTGCGCGGGGTGCCGGGGGTGCCGAACACCTTGAATCGTGTGCCGGAGTTGCCGTAGGCCCAGGACGGCACCTCGATGGCGAGTTCCCCGAGGCGGCCCAGGGCCTTTTCTGTGCTGTTCATGGTTGTTCCTTCTGCGGTTGGTGGCTGTCCCCGGCGACGTTGGCCGCGGACAACTGGTCCTCGAGATTGAAAATTTCTGTGAGCTGGAGGAAGCCCTGGTCCGGTGACTGCGCGTCGTCTTCGAACAGGGTTGCCATCTCGGCCTGCCAGCGGGCGTTCACCTCAGTGAGCGCCATTCGGGCGCGTACTGCGTCGAAGTCATCGCACTCCACGTAGCCCACGAGCAGCCCGTCGTCGGCGAGGAACAGCGAGTAGTTGTTCCAGCCAGCCGCCTTGAGCTCCCGGAGCATCTCCGGCCAGACAGCGGCGTGCCGGCGCCGGTACTCCGGAATCTGGCTGGGTTTGACCGAGGAGCGGAAACACACCCTCATGAAGAATTCCCCTCACCGCAACTGTAATTGAATCGATTCATTCGTGCAATAGTGTTCTGCTAATTCGTTCGCCTGGCTCCGGCGCTGGTCATTTGACCAGCGCCGGAGCAGAGCATCTAGAAGTTGTACTTGTCCACGTTCTCGGCCGTGAAGACGGTGGGCTCACCGAGCAGAACCGTGGCGTTCGGGCCGACTTTGAATTCGCCCAGGGTGCCGGCCTTGAAGGTCTGGCCTTCGGTGCCGCTGATCTGTCCGGATGCCAGGGCCGCGCCGGCGTAGGCGGCGAGGTAGCCGAGCTTTTCAACGTCCCAGAGGGCGAAGGACTTCATGGTCCCGTTTTTCAGGAATTCCTTGAGCTGGCTCGGGAAGCCGAGTCCGGTCAGCTGCACCTTGCCCTTGTATTCGGAACCGGCCAAGTACTGGGCGGCAGCGGCAACGCCGACGGTCGTGGGCGAAATGATGCCCTTGAGTGTGGGGTGGGCCTGGAGGAGCGCCTGGACTTCCTGCTGGGACTTCTGGGCGTTGTCATCGCCGTAGGCGGTCGCGACGAGCTTGAGCTTGGCGTACTCGGGCTTCTGCAGTTCCTTTTTCATCAGCTCGATCCACGCGTTTTGGTTCGTGGCGTTCGCGGTGGCGGACAGGATGGCGATGTCCCCGCCGGCGGCACCGATGGCGTCGGAGATGAGCTTGATCTGGGTTGACGCGATACCTTCAGCGGTGGCCTGGTTGATGTAGAGGTCGCGGCATGAGGGGTCGGTGTCGGAGTCAAAGGTGACCACCTTCGCTCCGGCGCTGCGAGCCTCGTCCAGGGCCGAACAGATGGCTTTGGGATCGTTGGCCGAGGTTGCAATGACGTTTGCGCCCTGCTGAGTGAGGGTGTTGATGTAGCTCACCTGGCTGGAGGCGCTGGCTTCGGACGGCCCGACCTCGGAGAAGACGCCCTTGTATTCCGCCACGGCATTCTTGCCGCCGCGATCAGTGACGGTGAAGTAGGAGTTGTTGAGCTGTTTGGGCAGGAACGCCACCTTCAGCCCTTCCTTAATCGGGGCATTCGGATCCGCCGTGGCGCTGGAAGAGGCGCCGCCGCCACCGCCGGTGCTTGAGTTGTTGGTGGTCCCGCCGCAGGCGCTCAGCGCCAGTGCGAGTCCCGTGGCGACGGCTATATAGGCCGGTGCGAGGCGGCGGGTGCGGGTAGTGGTCATTAATTTCACGGTGGTGCCTTTCAACTGAACGTCGTTGTTGCTTAGATGCGGGCGGTGGTCAGGTCGTTGAATCTTTGCGGGTGAGGGATCGGAAAGAGGTGATGGCGTTGGGGGCGACGACGGCGAGGATCAGGAGGCCGCCGGTGAGCATCGACAGCGTGTCCTCGGGGACGCTGGCCAGCTGGAGGGCGTTGCGCAGGATGGCCAGGAGTCCGACGCCGGCAACAACACCCGGCAGGGTACCCTTGCCACCAAAAATGGACACGCCGCCTAGCAGTACCGCCGCGATGACGGACAGTTCGAGGCCCGTGGCGTTGTCTCCGCGTGCGCTTCCGTAACGCAGGGTCCACCACACGCCGACCACTGCTGCGACGACGCCCGAGATGACGAAGAGCCAGAACTTGGTCCGTGCGACCCCGATTCCCGAGAACCGTGCGGCGTCCACGCTGTAGCCGATGGCGAACAGGGCGCGGCCGAAGCCGGTGAAGTGCAGGAAGACCGCGAAGACGATAACGAGAAGTACGACCGGCAGGATCCAGACGGGGATGCCTGTGGACCCGATCTTTGCCTGCAGGCCCGTGGTGATGGCCCGCGGGAAGCTGGTGACCGCCTGGTCACCGAGGACAACAAAGGCGAGCCCGCGGTACAGCGCCAGGGTGCCGATGGTCACGGCCAACGACGGCAGGCCGACCACGGAGACCAGGAATCCGTTGACAGCCCCGGACACGGCGCCGATGACGATGCACACGGGAATGATCGTCTCCATCGGCATGCCGGCGTTCCAGAGCGCTCCGAACACGCAGCTGACGAACCCTGCCACGCTGGCCACTGAGAGGTCGATCTCGCCGGTGACGATGATCAGTGTCATCGGCAGGGCCAGCAGCAGGACCGGGATCACATCGATAAGTAGGAAACCGACGTTGCGTGAGGTGGCGAATCCGCTCACGGTCAGGGAAGCGACGATGACGCTGGCCACGAGGGCCAGGATGATCGCGGTGTCCCAGCTGCGCAGGAAGCCGAGGCGGGGAGGGCGGCGGGTTTCTGCTGCCGGCGGTGCTGTATCAACCAGCATGTGAATCGTGTCCTCTCAGACGGCGCTCGGTGCGCAGGGCAAGGTATCGGTCCAGGACAATCGAGGCCAGGATCAAGACGCCGATCATCGCTCGCTGCCAGAAGGGGGAAACTCCGAGGACCGGAAGGGCGGAGGTGATCGTGGTCAGGAGGACGGCGCCAAGCGCCGCCCCGTACACCGTGCCGACACCGCCGGCGATGGCGACCCCGCCAACCACAGCCGCGGCCACGACGTTCAGTTCCAGGCCTTGGCCCGCCGTCGCGTCCAGGTTGCCGTACTTGGCTGCATAGATCACCCCGGCGAGTCCGGCAAGGGCGCCGGAGACGGCGAAGGCGGTGAACACCTTCCGGCCGACCCGGATTCCGTACAGGCGGGCGGCCTGGACGTCCGAACCGATGGCGTAGAACTCGCGTCCGGAGCGCAGGTTTCTCAGGTAGAGCCCGAAAGCCAGCACGACCGCGAGGGCGATCAGGGCAAGGTAGGGGAATCCGAGCAGGGCGCCCGCACCGAGGGCAAGGAAGTCTGCCGGCAGGTCAGACGGGCTGATCTGCTGGCCCTGGGCCCAGGCGAAGTCAACCCCGCGGAAGATGTACAGGGTGCCCAGGGTAACCACCAGGGCCGGTACCTTGGCCACGGCGATCAGTGCTCCGTTGATGGCTCCCAGCATGGCACCGATAGCGATGCCGATGATCAGCATGGCGATCACGGGAAGACCGGGCACCGCGATGAAGATTTTTCCTGTGGCGAAGGCAGTCAGCCCGAGGACTGAACCGACCGAAAGGTCCACGTTCTTCGTCACGATCACGATCCCCTGACCGACGGCGAGGATCACCAGGATCGAGGAGTTCAGCAGGAGGTCTTTGATGCTCTGCCCGCTCAGGAACCGGGGATTGGCGGCGACTGTGACGGCGATCAAGATCACCAGCGCGAGGAACACGCTGAACTCACGTGATCGGGTCAACGTCCCCAGCCATGCCATGGAAGGCTGACGTTGCAGGGTTAGGGTGGTCACGCTGTTGTCTCCTTGGTTTTCGGGTCGACTCCGGTGGCGGCCGTCATGACGGATTCCTCCGTGGCGTCCTTGCGGCTGAGTTCTGCGGTGATCCGTCCCTCGTGCATCACCAGCACGCGGTCCGACATGCCCAGAATCTCGGGCAATTCCGAGGAGATCATCAGGACGGCCAGGCCCGTGCCCGCCAGTTCGGAGATGAGCCGGTGCACTTCGGATTTAGTGCCGACGTCGATTCCGCGGGTGGGTTCGTCGATGATCAGGACTCGGGGACCGGTGGCCAGCCACTTGCCCAGGACGACCTTCTGCTGGTTTCCGCCTGAAAGAGTTGAGATCGGGGACGTAGGGGACCCCGCCTTGATCTGGAGTTTCTTGGCCCACTCCGTGGTGGCCTGGGCTTCGGCCTGGTTGGTGAGGAGGCCAAAACGGCTCAGTTTGCGCCGGAGAGTCAGCGTCAGGTTGCGGCTCACGGTCAGCTCCATGACGAGGCCCTGCTTGCGCCGATCTTCCGGCACGAACGCGAGCCCGGCCTCCATCGATGCCCGGGGGGACAAGGACTTGAGCGGCACGTCACGGACCAGCACTTCGCCGGCATCGTATTTGTCGATACCGAATACGGCCCGGGCCACCTCAGAACGTCCGGCGCCGACAAGGCCGCTGAGGCCGACGATCTCGCCGGCCTTCACGGTGAAGGAAATATCCGAGAAGACGCCCTTGCGGCTGAGTCCCTTCACCTCAAGGGCGGTGGCTCCGATTTGCGTTTCCTGCTTCGGGAACAGTGAAGCGACGTCGCGGCCCACCATTTGCCGGATAACGCCGTCGACCGTCAGTTCGGAGGCCGGCGCGGTGGCGACGTGCGCGCCGTCGCGCATTACGGTGATCCAGTCCGCCAGCGCGAACACTTCGTCGAAGCGGTGCGAGATGAACAATACTGCGGCCCCCTGGGCCCGCAGGGTCCGGGTGACGGCGAAAAGCCGGTCAACTTCGACGCCGCTGAGCGCCGCCGTCGGTTCGTCCATGATCAGGACACGCGCCTCGAGCGAAATGGCCTTGGCGATTTCCACTACCTGCTGGTCAGCAATCGAGAGTCCCTGCGCAACGCGGTCAGGATCGATCTTGACCCCCAGTTGGGCAAAGAGCTCCAGGGCCTGCCGGCGCATCGCCTTCCGGTCGATTCGGTGCAGGGAGCGCAGCGGCTGCCGCCCCATAAAGATGTTCTCTGCGACGGTGAGGTCCGGGAACATGGTGGGCTCCTGGTAGATGACCGCAATCCCCGCCTCCCGGGCATGGAGCGGGTCACGGAATGAGACCTCTTCGCCGTCCAGCAGGACTTGGCCGCGGTCCTGCTGGTGGAGCCCCGCGAGAGCCTTCACGAGGGTGGACTTGCCGGCGCCGTTTTCTCCGACCAATGCCGTGACTTTACCGCGGTACAGGCTCAGGCTGGCACCGCGCAGGGCGTGAACAGCTCCGAAGGACTTGTGGATATCCCGCAGTTCCAGAAGAGGAACCTCGGCGCTTCGGATGCTCCGAACCTTGGCGTCCTGTGCTTCGGCCATGTCGGTTACTCCTTTGTAATGAATCGATTCATAAGTGAACCTCCTCACACGGTAGAGCGTGTGTCTGTTGCGTGTCAAGAGTGCAACAGGGCACCCGCATGGGAGAACGAAGTAACCTTGATGAGGGAATTGATTCGATTCATAGGTTGGAGGTTTCAGTGGCCGGCGCCCCGGGTTCGAAGCTGAAGGATGTCGCAGCCCTTGCAGGGGTTTCCGTCGGCACTGTTTCAAATGTCCTCAACCGGCCGGAACAAGTCTCGGCTGCCAAGAGAAGCCGCGTGCTGGCCGCCATCGATGAGCTGGGATTTGTCCGCAACGAATCAGCCCGGTCGCTTCGGTCCGGGTCCACCCGGAGCCTCGGCATGCTGGTGCTGGACGTCCGCAACCCCTTCTTCACCGATGTGGCGCTCGGGGCCGAAGACGTCGCGGAAGAGCACAAGCATTCCCTGATCCTGGCCAACAGCGCCGAGGACGCCGGGCGGGAACTGGCGTATCTGGACCTGTTTGAGCAGCAGCGGGTCCAAGGCGTCCTGATCACCCCGTTCGGCCAGGTTCTTCAACGGCTTGAAGTCATGCGTTCCCGGGGCATTCCCTCCGTTCTCGTTGACCGGCTCGCGGGAGCAGACCAGTTCTGCTCGGTTTCGGTTGACGACGTCGCCGGCGGCGCAACAGCCATGGCCCATCTCCTGAACATCGGTTCGGTGCGCCCGGCGTTCGTCGGCGGTCCGTTGACGCTGCAGCAGGTCGAGGACCGTTACCGGGGTGCTACCGAGGCTGCGGCGGAGGCAGGGATCGGTATTCAATTATTCGAAACGCCCGATCTGAAATTTGAGCGGGGGCGCCGGATCGGCGATCTCATCGGCAACCTCCAGCCTTCGAAGCGGCCGGACGCCGTGTTTGCAGCCAACGACCAACTGGCGCTCGGACTCCTGCAGTCCTTCACTGCCAACGGGCTCCGGGTGCCCGCGGACATCGCAATTATCGGATTCGACGACATAGATTTTGCGTCCCAATCAAGCATCCCGCTCAGCTCCATCAGCCAGCCGCGGCATCTGATCGGCGAACGCGCCGCCCAGCTCCTCTTCGACGAAGTCGACG
Organism: Pseudarthrobacter sp. TAF60_1; assembly: GCF_052113505.1. NCBI lineage: Bacteria > Bacillati > Actinomycetota > Actinomycetes > Micrococcales > Micrococcaceae > Pseudarthrobacter > Pseudarthrobacter sp. TAF60_1. The sequence continues at coordinate 41,233 of NZ_JBFRDI010000021.1, read as the reverse complement.
GCGAGCCCGGACACGTGCACAGCCAGGTGGTGTTCACTCCCGAACTGGTTATCCGGCAGAGCACCCAGCGCCGCTAGCGGTGCCTGCCTGGCCCGGGATGGGCTAGGTCTTGTTCGCCCCTGCGCGTCTCTCCGCGATCTTCCTGAGGCCACGCTTCCGCGGTACCTTGACCGGTTCCGGCCAACGCGGGCTTAGCGCATCCCCCAGTGTGATGCCCCTGATCTTGCGGCCAAAGAGTGGCAACACCCAGTCGTTGACCCAGCGCCGCTGCCGCTGTTCCCACTCGCGCAGGCTTAGCCTGGGCAGCGGCTCCCATTCCTTGGGTTGAATTTTGTGCGGCACGCCGAGCTGGTCCAGCACCTGCCCAGCGAGGTATTTATGGCCGGCCTTGGACATGTGGAGCCGGTCCGAGTCCCACATCCGCTGGTCATGGAAGGCATCCAGGCACCAGTAGTCCACCAGCACGGCGCCGTACTTGGCGGCGATTTCCCGCACCCGCTGGTTGTAGATGGTGTTCCGCTTCTTCAGCAGCTCCAGCACGGCGGACACCTTGACGTCGAAACCCGTGAAGAGGACCACCGTTGCCCCGCTACCGGCCAGCCGCACCACCAGCTTTTCGTAGTCATCCATGAGGGCGGCCATGTCCGTGCCGATGTCCAGGATGTCGTTGCCGCCGGCGTAGAGGGTGATCAGCGCCGGATCCATGGCCAGCGCTGGCTCCAGCTGCTCGCTCACTACATGGCGCAGCCGCTTGCTCCGGATAGCCAGGTTGGCATATTCCCAGCCGGGGTCGGCCTTGGCCAGCTTCTCGGCCACCCGGTCAGCCCAGCCCCGCACCCCGTTGGGCAGTCGCTCGTCCCGGTCCCCGACTCCCTCGGTGAAGGAATCGCCAAGAGCAACAAAAACGCGCCGACCACTCGAAGGAAGCAAAGAATCAGCGCACACCGTCCCACCATAACGGGCGAAAGAAAAGCCAGGGTTAACGTCGGACGACAGCGTGGAGTGCGAGAGGGTTTGGAAAAAACCCACATCAAGTGAGAGAGCGTTTGGCAGGGGTTGCGTACTCGGGTGTGTGACACGGCGAACACGGCCCCCAGATTGCGGCCTGGGGGTGAACGATGGTTCACTAGATAGAGGGTAAACGCCCGTTCACCGCACCGCTCGTGATGCTGGCCGCGTTCCTGCCCCCGGTTCCCACGCCCCGCTCCCCCTCGAAAGCAGCAGATGCCCCGTACCACCGCCGCCCGTCCCCAACGCAACCCAGCGCCGTCGCTCATCACCGCAGTCCTGGCGCTCAGCGGCACGGTGGTGTCCCTCATGCAGACACTGGTGGTCCCGCTGCTTCCGGACTTCCCGGGCATCCTGGGCGTAACGGCCGACGACGCCTCCTGGCTGGTGACCGCAACGCTGCTATCCAGTGCGGTGGCGACACCGATCGTGTCCCGCAGTGCGGATATGTACGGCAAGCGAAAAATGATGTTGATCTGCCTGGCCATCATGGTGGGCGGTTCGATCATGGCCGCAGTTGGCGGATCTTTCCTGTGGCTCATCATCGGGCGGGCCCTGCAAGGGTTCTCTTCGGCACTCATTCCCGTGGGCATCAGCATCATGCGCGACGAACTGCCCAAGGAAAAGATGGGATCGGCGGTGGCACTGATGAGTGCCACCCTCGGCATCGGCAGCGCCATGGGTTTGCCGCTGGCCGGCGTGCTCTACGAACAGCTGGGCTGGGAGTCCATCTTCTGGGTATCCGGGGCGGCCGGGACGCTGCTGCTGCTGGCCGTGATGCTGGTGGTTCCCGAATCCAAGGTCCGCACGCCCGGGCGCTTCGACTACGCCGGCGCCGTGGTGTTGTCCGCCGCGCTGGCGGCCCTCCTGCTGGCCATCTCCAAGGGCGGCTCCTGGGGCTGGGGCTCCGAGCCGGTCCTGCTGCTGTTCCTGAGCGCTGTAGTCCTCCTGGCCATGTGGGTCCCCTACGAGCTCAAGGTCAGCCACCCGATGGTTGACCTGCGGACCTCCGCCCGCCGTCCGGTGCTGATGACCAACCTGGCCTCACTGCTCATCGGGTTCGCCATGTTCGCCAACATGCTGCTCACAACGCAGCAGCTCCAATTGCCCGCCACCACCGGCTACGGCTTCGAGCTCAGTGTCATCACGGCCGGGCTGTGCATGGTGCCGTCCGGGCTCGCCATGGTGATCTTCGCACCTGTTTCCGGACGCCTGATCCGTGTTTTTGGTGGCAAGACCGCACTGATTGCCGGCGCTGCTGTCATGATTGCCGGCTACGTGGGCCGGGTCTTCTTCTATGACTCCATCGCCTCGGTCATTATCGGTTCCACTGTGGTCAGCATCGGAACGGCAATCGCCTACGCCGCCATGCCCACCCTGATCATGGGCGTTGTGCCCATCACGGAGACGGCGTCGGCCAACGGACTCAACAGCCTGGTCCGGTCCATCGGAACGTCGACGTCAAGCGCCGCCGTCGCCGCCGTCCTCACCTCGGTGACCATCACGGTAGGCGCTGCCCACCTTCCTTCCTTTGATGCGTTCAAGGATGTTTTCTGGATGGCGGCCCTGGCCTCGGCGGGGTCCATCCTTGCCGCGGTGTTCATCCCGCGCCTGGCAGCACCCCGCCCGGCGGTGCCCGTCGGCGCGGTCAGCGAACTCGTGGTCCAAGGACGCGTCCTGGCGGCGGACCACCGCCCCCTCACGCCCGCCGTCGTCACCGTAATGCAGACCGACGGCGAGCCGGTGGACTGGAGCCGCGTGGACGCGGAGGGCAACTATTCCGTGGCGCTGCCCGGCGCCGGGAAATACCTCGTGGTGGCCAACGCGGGCGGCTGGGCGCCGCTGGCCCAGGTCTTCGACTTCGACGGCCGCACCCTCCAGCACAACTTCCTCCTGGGGAAGCGCCTGGAACTGAGCGGCACTGTCAGTGTTGGCGGCAGCGCGGTGCCCGGCGCCATGGTGACGCTGCTGCAGGCCACGGGCGAGCATCTGGCAACCACCCATACCAATGACGACGGCACGTACGCCTTTCCGTTGCCGCCGGCCGGCCGCTATGTGGTCACCATGCTGCATCCCGTGACCCATCAGGCACTGGCTGGCAAGCTGGCGGTGGATAACCGTTCCGTCACGCTGGACCTCGCCGCGCCCGCCGTGGACGCCGGAGACCCGGTGCGGGCATGAGCAGCCCCAGCCACGACGCCATCCTGCAGTCCGCCAGGCGCCTTTTCGGCGAACGGGGATACCGCGGCGTGACGGTCCGGGACATCGCCGCCGACGCCGGCATTTCGGCGGCCCTGGTCATGAAGTTGTTCCTCTCCAAGGAAAAACTCTTCGCCGCGGCGCAACCGGACGAATCGCTGCTCACGGACCTGGACGTCCCGACGTCGGAACTCGGCAGGGCGCTGGTGTTCCGCGTACTGATGCGGCGGGAACGCGGCACGCAGGAGCCGTGGGCCATGATCCCGTTCGCCGTCCAGGACGCCCCGGATCCCGAAACTGCCCGGTCCGAGATCCGCGAACGCTACCTCACCGCCGTTGCCCGCGTCATCGGGGACACATCACCGGGCCGGCGCAAGGCCGCCACGGTGATCGCCCTGATGACCGGTTTCGGCGAAACGTTCCGCACCCTGGGCCTGTTCGACCACTGGGAGTTCGACGATCTCGTGGCCCACTTCGGCGCAATCATCCAGGCCCAAATCGACGCCGTCGCCCCGCCCGCCCCCACCCCCTGAAACGCTCTCTCACTTAATGCGGGAAATTCCCAAACGCTCTATCAGCTAACGCAGAAAAAACACCATCGCTCTCTCACTTTCCTCAAGAAAGTGAGAGAGCGATGGTAAAAAACCCACATTAAGTGAGAGAGCGTCCGGGTTAGCGGAGGACGATGTCCACCGGGTTGGCCTCGGACCGCCATTCGCCCTCCGAGCGGGGGCGGCGCCGGATCACCGGGGCAGTCAGCACGCCGGAGCGGTTGGTGCGCTTATCGCGGAGGATTTCCGTGACGGAGCCCAGGTGCCGGGACAGGTCGATCACGTTTTCCGGTGCAGCCAGCAGCAGCTGGAACCCGAATTCGTGCAGCGCCTTGATGCCCGCACCGGCGAATTCCTCGGAGGCCAAAACGAATGCCTCGTCCATCATCACGGTGCCGTACGTGGTGAAGCCCTGCTCGGCGATGCCTAGCTGGTAGCTCAGCGCCGCGGCCATGATGAACGCCGTGAACCGCTGCCGCTCGCCGCCGGACATGGAGCCGGTATCGGCGTGCATGTAGACCTCGGTGCGCTTCCCGCCCTTCGCGCCCGGTCCGGTTACCTCCCGGTGTTCCTTGCACTGGATGAACAGGTGGCCGCGCACGTCCAGCACTTCAGCGCGCCAGCGCCGGTCCTCGGGCGTGGACGATCCGAGCCGCTTCACAAGCGTTTCCAGGGTTTTGTAGCGCGCGGTGAGCTCGGCGTCATCGTCGGTTTCGATGGCGGAGCCGCTGCGGGCCGGCCGCGTGTGCCGGGCCTTCAGGGCGTTCTGGATCGCGTCCTTGAACTGCTTCGCCGTGGCCGGGAGCGTCTGTTTGATGTCGAGTTCCAGGAAACTGCCCTCGTGGAAGTTGACCTCCGACAGAATGCCGTTCAGGGGCAGGATGCGGCTGGTGATGGAGCGCCGTTCCTCGTCCAGCAGGTGCAGCAGCGTGCTGAACGATTCGTGCGTGCGCTGGTTGAAGAACTGCCGGAACTCGCTCTCCTGTGCGGGCAGGCCGTCGCTGACGATGGCGTGGTAGCGGGCCTCGAACTCCCCCGCCGCGCCGATGGAGGTGCCGTGGTCCGCCGAGATCGCCGAGCCCCATTCGCGTACGAAGCCCTCGAAGATGCGGGTCAGGCGCTCCGAAGTGGCCTGCCCGCGCGTCTCGGCGGTGTGCAGCTCCCCGAGCAGGGCCGTGCGGACGCGGTTGGCCAGGTTGTCCAGCTCATGCATCTCGCTGACGTCGCCGAAGTCCGTGAAGTACGGTTCCAACGCGGTGACGGTAGCGTCCGACGGCGGCGCCTGGGCGAGGCGGGCACGCGCGGCTTCCAGCAGCGAATCGGCAGTGCTCAGCTGGCGGTCCAGTGCCTTGTATTCGCTTTGCAGGACGGCCGCCGCCTCGGTGCTCGCCTGATGTTTCTGCCGCGCAGTCTCGATGTTGGCCCGCAGGGGTTCCAGGTCCGCCTGCGCCGCTAGGGCGTCCTTGAGCCGCTGCTCAATCCTGGTGAGTTCCTCGGCGGCCACCGCGGCGGACACCTGTTCCCAGGGGCGGTGGTCCTCGGCGATGCGGCGGAGGGCGTCGAGCTGGCGGCTCATGCCCTGGTGGGACTCTTCCCGGCTCTGGGCAAGCTCGGCCGCCTTGGCCAGTTCCTGCTGCAGGTCCTCCACCTGGGCGGCCACGAGTTCCAGCTTGGCGGCGTTGTCGAACCCGAGCACGTAGTCCTGGCGGCTGGTGAAGCGGTCGTCCTTTTCCACGGTGTGGCGGTTGCGTTTGACCACACCGCCCAGGCTTAGGCCCTTGTCCAGCTTCGCCAGCTCGTCCGGGTCCTCCACGCACGGGTACGCGAAATCGAGGGCGATCCGCTCACGGATCCATTCCCCGGCGTCGGCCACCGCGCCACTGGCGAGGATGTCCAGCTTGGTGAGCAGGTCGCCGTCGCGCGCGTCCTTCACGGCGAGGGCGCCGCCAGCGAGCGGTTTGGACACGTCCACGGCGCGCAGGGCGCCGCGCACCTTGTTGTCGTTCAGGTAGCGGGTCACCGCAGCGAAGTGTTCGCCGGGAACCAGCAGCGTGGTGGCCAGGTTCCGGAGCGCGCGCTCGGCGGCGGGCCGCCACTGCTCCTCGCCCTCGGCGAGGTCAATGAGCTCGCCGCCAAACGGCATCCGGTCCTCCGGGACGCCGGTGGCCGCGGCAATCGCCGCCCGGTTTTCAATGCTCGACGGCGGCAGCAGGGACTTGCGCGTCTTCAGCGAGACGAGTTCCTGCTGGGCAGCCGCCAGCTCGCGCTTCTTGGTGGCGTGGCCGTCGAAGGCCTCGAAGCGGAGGTCCTGCAGGGCCTGCGAATCGTCCTTGAGCTCGGCAGCCCTGGCCGCCGCCTGCTCGTGGGCCTGTTCCCAGCCCTCGGCGGTCCAGTCAAGCTGCAGGCCGGCGTCGGACAGGGCCTTCCGCGCTGCTTCCTCCACCTGTTCCCGGAGCCGCAGGCCAACCCTGGCATTCTCCAGCGACTGTTCGATCGCGGAGATCGCGTTGCCGCCCTGGTTGTTGTAATCGATCTCGAGCTCGCGCAGTTCTTTGGCGAGGCCGTCACGGACCGTGCGTTCCGCGCCCAGTTCCTTGGCTTTGGCCTGGGCCAACTCCTTGATGCGGGACAGGGTTTTCTGGTGCACGGTGACCGCGAGCTGCTGCTTGTAGGCCTCGAACTCCTCCCCAGCCAGCTCACGGAGCCGGTTGGCGTCCAGCAGCGACTGCGCGTAATCCTTGTTCAGGCCGGGCACGGGGGCAAGCTGGTCGCGCTGCTGCCGCACATCCTCGAGCCGCTGCCGGATGGACATCAGGTTACTGAATTCCTCCACCACCGAATCCGCCGCCGAAAGGGTGGCAGGGGCGTCCAGGACCTGGTCGCGGAAGAAGGTGTTGACGCTGCCGCCCAGTCCTTTGCCGGCCTGGATCACGCGCAGCAACGGCAGGGCCTGGTCCGAGTTGATCCCCAGCAGCCGGCGGAACCGCTCCGCGAAGGCCTTGTGGACGTCGAAAATCTGGGCGTCCGGGAAGACCGACTCCAGCGTGGCCTTGGTGAAGCGCTTCTCCGCGATGTCCTCAATGGCCGGCAGGTCCAACGGCTTGTTGTCGATCAGGTAGAAACGTCCAACACTGGACTCCGTCCCGTTCTTGGGCACATCGAACAGTGCCGATACGGTGACGCGGGTGCCCGCGGCGTTGTCGAACGTCAGCGCGACGGCGGACCACGTGGCACCGGGGCGCTGGAATGCACTGGCCGAGCCCTCGCCCACGGCCTTGTCGCCCACTTTGCCGCGCATGTAGGTGAAGGTGGTCCTCTTGTCCTCCACAGCCCCGCCGGCACGCTGGGCGGCGGCCTCGTTGGAGCGCGGCCGGGCGTCGAACACCCGCAGCATGGCATCAAAGAGCGTGGACTTGCCCACGCCGGAGTTGCCTGTCAGCAGGGTTCCGTTGCGGTCCACGTGCATTGTGTGCGCGCCGTGGAACGTTCCCCAGTTGACCACCTGCACCAGAGCAAGCCGCATCTGGCCCGGGTTCGTGAGCTCGCCCATGGGGAGCATGGCTGCGACGCTCACTTGTCCTCCACGGTTTCGGTGGTTTCAGTCTCTGTGTCGTTGTCCATTTCCAGCAGCGGTTCGGTGCCGGCGGGATCGGTTGTGGCTGCCACCAGGGCTTCGATTTGGGCCGGGATGTCGCCGATGTTTTCGAACGGCAGCGCCAGGGGCAGGGCGTTTGAGATGGCGTACACGTCGTCCAGGCCCGTGGTGAGGAGCAGCTGGCGCGCCAGGAGTTTGGTGATGGCACGGTTGACCACGTCCGAATCACGCAGGGCGTCCTGCTGGCCGGCGGGCTGGTAGTGGGCCACGAGGTCTGCGATTTCCTCGCGCGTGATGGTGGGATCGGTCTGGGCCGTGACGTGCCGGTCCAGCAGCAGGCGCAGGCGGAGCAGCACAATGGTCTCAACCCGGCTGAGCGCCCGCTGCTGGCGGAGGATGCTGGACCGCGTGCTGCCCCCGATGGCGTCCGGGTCCACCGGGCGCAGGACGGCGATCTTGCGCTCATGGTCAAGCTGCAGGGTCAGGAAGAGCTCTGACAGGCGGCTGCGCAGGATCAGCTGGTTATCCAGCAGGGTGGTCCACAATTTCTCGTCCCGCCCGCCGTCGATGTACGGGCCCTTCAGCAGCTTCACCAGGGCCTGGCGCACCTTCATCGAGAGCACGCCGGTGTCGCCCGGGAACAGGGCGGCGCCGTCGACGAACGTGTCGCGCGGTGTAACGCCACCGCTGCGCTCCACGACCGGAACTGCCGCCGTCGTGTTTTCTTCAGTCATCATGAATCCTTCTTGAGGGTGACCACCGGCAGGTACGCCTTGCGGGTTGTGCCGTCGATCTGTTCGAAGTCCAGGCCGTCCCAGGTTTCGCGGTCGAAGGCCGCGCCTTCCTGGAGGGCATGCCCGAGGAGCGCGCGGATGGAGTTGATGTGCTGCTCTTCGGCGGGCAACTGCGCCCAGGCCTCGGCCAGGGTGGCGGCACCCGCGACGGCGGCACGGATGGCCTCGGGGCGCGCCTTGCCTGTCCGCGGCGAGCGCACGCGGTCCGAATCGCTGAAGGCGATGGGGTCCGCGAGTTTGGGCGGGACGGCGAACTCGTCCGGGTCATAGAGCTTGACCATGGCGAGCGATTCGAAGCCTGCATTGAACAACACCGGGCCCCGGACCAGGCCGGCGCGTTCACGTTCGTACGGCAGGGACCTGATGGCCTGCTCGGCCTCGCGCAGGACCTTCCGGAGCCGGACGGACTGGCGGAAGTCGTCGCTCTGGACGTAAGTGTTCAGGCTTTCGCTGAGCTTGCCGTAGATGCGCTGGATCTGGCCATGCTGGTGGCGGAGCTCGGCCACCAGGTTCTTGAGGGTTTCGCGGTCCTCCGGCGAAAGGTCATCGGCGAACTGCCGGCTCAGGACCTCGCCGATCGCCGAGCGGAACCGCATCTGCTGCTGCGGGTCGTCCAGGAACGCGGTGAAGGAACGGAAGGTCCTGCCCTCGGGGCTCTGCCGGAGCCGTTTGTCCGCTTCCAGGACCTGGGCCATGGTGGCTCCCTTGCTGAGCGACTCCTCGATGATCTGGTTGCGCAGTTCGCCCACCAGTTCTTCAATGCGGTCGCGCATCTTTTTGTAGTCGGCGGGCAGGCTCGCGGCGAGGTCCAGGATGTTGCCGGCGGCCTCCACGGCTTCATCGTCATCGAGCAGCCCGTCAAAATCACCGCTGCTGATGTCCTGGATCAGCTGCTGCCGCTCCCCGATCTCTTCCTCAAGGGATTCAAGCCGGGCGCTCTGGTCCGGGTTGGTTTCGTTGGCGAGCTTCTCCACGTCACCGAGCAGCGTTCCCAGCCGGGATCCGTTCAGGGTGGACCGCTCGCTGGAGAGGCTGTCCAGGAAGGCGAGCACACGTGCGGCAGGCTCCGTGACTTCGTACACGATCTGCCCCGACTGGTTGCGGCGGGTCAGGAAGTTCTTGCGCGTCCATTCGTCCGCGTAGTTTCTGCCGGTGGAAGACCCGACGGCGGCGCCGCCCGGATCCTGGCGCCGCAACTGCTCAAGGAAGGAGTCGACGTCGGCGTGGAACTCCTCGAGCGGAAGCTGCGGACGTGTGCGGGTGAAGGACGCCTGCAGCACGGCGATGACCCACGGAGCGGAGCGCGTGAGCGCCCAGGCAGGGCCTTTGGTGAGGAGTTCGAGGTCCCGGAGCCGGGCGCTGATGGCGTCAGCGGATGACCTGGCGGAGCGGGGCACGCACTCTCCTTGAGCTGCTGGGGGATGAGTTGGGCAGGAAAAACTGCCAACTACAAGGTTAACGCAGCAGCCCCTGCAACCAACGCGGGGTCACAAAACGCCCGATCCGGGAGCAAAATTGAGCGCAAAGTGACCCCACGTTGGGTGGGGAGCGTGCAGGCAGTCCGCGACCACCCCGTGACCTACCCCCGGGTAGCATTGCGATCCCGTATCAACCCGCTCTCCTGACCGGCGGCGTCTGGTTGGGAATGCCCGGCAGCCCCTACGCTCAGTCCTACTGACTCAACCGTGGCAATGGCACAGGGGGAACAATGCAGTTCGACTTAAGTTCAGTGGAGATCTACACCATGGTGTTTATCGGCACCATCCTGTTCGCGCTGGCCCTGGTGGCCTTCGTCCTGACCGCAGGATTTCTTGCCCTGGTCCTGGTAGGGGTGGGCAAGCTGGCCTGGTACCTCGTGTCAACGTCGCTGCTGGCAGTGGTCCACGGCATCAACCAGGGCTGGGACCGGCTGGTGCATCAAGCCGCGAGCGTGGAGCTTCCCGGGGACTTTCAAGGGCAGCCCTCCCCTAGTACCGGAAGCTACCCGCGGGTAATGTTGGGAGACAGCTAAAGGGTTCTCCAACCCGGCGGATCCATGGCTAGAACCGGCCATCCGGCGAAGGAGATACCTCATGAGCTCCGCCACTGACAGTCCCGCCACCAAAGCTGCCCCCGACGCGCCTCCCATCGACGCTCCGGACGCTGACGTCCCGGTCGACGCGGGCAACATCGGTCCTGAAGCCACCGCAGCGGATGCCCGGGCACTCGCCGAGGCCTCCCGGGAGACCGGCTGGGACCGGCCCAGCTTTGCGAAGGGACTGTACCTGGGAAGTTTTGACCTCGGCCTGATCCACCCCTGGCCGAAGGCCCGGGCAGAGGATGTGGAACGCGGCGAAGCCTTCATGGAGCGGCTCACCGAATACGCCCGCACCATGTCCGGCCGCGTGATCGAGCGGGATGCGAAAATCCCGGACGACTACATCCGCGGCTTGGCGGACCTTGGCGTCTTTGGCATGAAGATTCCGCAGGAGTACGGCGGGCTCGGCCTGTCCCTGGTGTACTACGGGAGGGCGCTGGCGCTGCTGGGCAGCGTCCACCCCAGCCTCGGTGCCCTGATTTCGGCGCACCAGTCCATCGGAGTGCCGGAACCCGTGAAGGTCTTTGGCACCGCTGAGCAGAAACGCGAATACCTACCGCGCTGCGCCGCCGGGGCCGTCACCGCTTTCCTGCTGACCGAACCGGACGTTGGCAGCGATCCGGCCCGGATGGGCAGCACCGCAGTTCCCGCGGACGACGGCGGGGCCTACGTTCTGGACGGCGTCAAACTTTGGACCACCAACGGGGTGATCGCCGAACTGGTGGTGGTGATGGCCCTGGTGCCGGCCCACACCGATGCGGATGGCACGGCCCACAAGGGCGGCATCAGCGCGTTCGTGGTGGAGATGGACTCCCCCGGCATCACGGTGGAGAACCGCAACACCTTTATGGGACTGCGGGGCATTGAAAACGGCGTGACCCGGTTCCACCAGGTCAAGGTGCCCGCGGCTAACAGGCTGGGACGCGAGGGGCAGGGCCTGAAGATCGCGCTCACCACGCTGAACACAGGCCGGCTCTCGCTGCCGGCGCTGTGTGTGGCGTCCGGACGTTGGAGCCTGAAAATTGCGCGGGAATGGTCCAACGCCCGCACCCAGTGGGGCCAGCCGGTGGGCAAACACGAAGCCGTGGGCAAGAAGATCGCCTTCATTGCCGCATCCGCCTTCGCCCTCGACGCCGTGTTTGAACTGTCCGCCGAGCTTGCCGACGCCGGGCAGAAGGACGTCCGGATCGAGGCAGCCTTGGCCAAGCTGTGGTCCACCGAGATCAGCTGCCGAATCGCCGATGAGCTGGTCCAGATCCGCGGCGGCCGGGGCTTTGAGACCGCAGAATCGCTGGCGGCACGCGGGGAACGCGCGGTTCCGGCGGAACAGCAGCTGCGCGATCTCCGGATCAACCGCATCTTCGAGGGTTCCTCGGAGATCATGAAGCTCCTCATCGCCCGCGAAGCCGTGGACGCGCACCTTGCCGCTGCCGGCGACCTTGCCTCCATGGATGCGAGCCTGCAGGATAAAGCGAGGGCCGCCGTCGGGGCCTCAGGCTTTTACGCGAAGTGGCTGCCCAAACTCGTTGCCGGCGCCGGGATGGACCCACGCTCCTACGGCGACTTCGGCCGGCTGGCCAAGCACCTGCGCTTTGTGGAACGGACGTCGCGCCGGCTGGCCCGGCAAACGTTCTATGGCATGGGCCGCTGGCAGGCGAAGCTGGAATACAAGCAGGCGTTCCTGGGCCGTGTGGTGGACATCGGCGCCGAACTCTTCGCCATGGCGGCGTGCTGTTCACGGGCCGAGATGCTTCTTCGTACTTCCCCGGAACATGCGGCGGGCGCCTACGAACTGGCAGAGGCGTTCTGCGAGCAGTCACGCGTCCGCATCGACGAATACTTTGACCAGCTGTGGCGCAACACCGACGACGCCGATCACGCGCTTGCCGGAAAGGTCCTGGCCGGAGATTACACCTGGCTGGAGGCCGGCATCCTGGACCAGTCCGAGGGCACCGGCCCGTGGATCCAGGACGCCACACCCGGGGCGTCCACGAAGGAAAACCTGCACCGCACCTACCGCTAGCAAATAGTAAGCATCCTTGTTATCGCCGCTGACCAGTGGTTGAGTTGAGTCATGAGCAACCACATGGAACCAGGGGACGGACTTCCGCGGCGCGCCCGGAAGGAGAATCTGCGGAGCGAAACTGATCGTGACGCATCCTTCGCCGGCGGTGAGCCCACGCGGGCGTTGGATCAGCCGCAGCCTTATGCTGAGCGGCCTTATGTCGAACAGGAGAACGAAACGCAGCGGGACGTTGGACGGCGGGACGTTGGACGGCGGGACGTTGGACAGCGGGACGTTGGACAGCGGGACATCGGACGGCCAGACGTTGACCAGCGGGACGTTGGACGGCCGAACGCTGAGCCTGCCTACGCGGCGGAACCATACGCCGCAGAACCGTCAGGCGGCGTTCCGGCGGCAGACCCGCGCCTGACGGATCCTCGCCTGACTGACCGGCAGACCGCTGTGGCCCGCGAGAAGGAACAGTTCGGCGGCGTGAAGGTGGGCTCGGCCTTTTTCGGCTGGCTGGCGGCCACCGGCATGGCTGTCCTGTTGACGGCCTTTGTTGCCGCAGCGGGCACCGCGGTGGGGCTGGCGAGCAACACGGACGTCAACGAGGCCGTCCACCAGATGGCCACCAACGGCACCGTGGGGCTGGTGGGCATCATCGCCCTGCTGGTGATCCTGTTCGTCTCCTACTATTCAGGAGGCTACGTGGCCGGCCGGATGGCGCGGTTCAACGGCGCGAAGCAAGGCATGATGGTGTGGGTCTGGGCACTGATCGCCGCCGTCGTGGTGGCGCTGCTCGGCCTCATCGCAGGGCAGCAGTTCAACGTCCTTGCCAACCTCAACAGCTTCCCGCGGATCCCCATCAACGAAGGCGAGCTGACAGTCACCAGCATCATCGCCGCCGTCGTGGTGGCTCTGGTTGCGCTTGTAGGTGCCGTGCTCGGCGGCCTGGCCGGCATGCACTTCCATCGCAAGGTGGACCGGGCAGGGTTCACTCCGGACGAAAGCTACAACGAAAGCTAAGCGACGGCGTCCACGTAGTACCAGCGCCGGTTTTCCCGCACAAAGCGGCTGGTTTCGTGGTGGACTCCGCGTTCGCCGTCGTGCCGGAAATGCGCTTTGAACTCCACAATGCCCTCGGTGTCCAGCGGGCCGCCGCGGTGCGTGGAGACGATGTCCAGGCGGCGCCACTCCATGACCGGGTCCAGTTCCAGGTCAGTCGGCCGGGTGCTCGAATGCCACGTCTTTCTGAGGTATTCCGCGTTGAGCAGCACAAACGCGGAATAGCGCGAGCGCATCAGCTGCTCGGCCGTGGCGGCGTCCGTTCCGCCGTTGTGGAAGCGCCCGCAGCACTCGCTGTACGCCTCGCCCGACAGGCAGGGGCAGTTGCCGGCAATTTCTGGGTTCGTGCGCAAGGGTGCTCCTTTGGCGGTGGTCTTCGCAGCATCTCGGCTGCCTTGGTTCCCTACCGACTATAGGCGGCGGAAATGGGCGGCATGGCGGGTTGTCATATCGGGTAACAGCTTCGAAACAACCTCGGCCGCACCCCCGCAACCGGGCGTGTGTCCGAAAAATAGTCCGTAAGGTAGTGCAGGGGCTTGGTGCCCGTGGTGATGGGTCCCGGCACAGGCTCCGCCGCTGGCAGATTGGAGTGATGACGTGGGAGATTCAACAACGATCGCTCTCAACCTGACGTTTTTCGGCACGCTGGGACTGGCATTCCTGATGTTCCTGGGCCTGTTCCTCTTGGTCGTCCTGACCCTGGTCCTCGCGGGCGTGGGGCGGTTCCTGGTACTGACCGTGCAGGCACTGTTTGGCCGGCTCCCCAAGAACGACACCCTTCCCCTGGCCCGCCTCACCGGGGAGACCGGACAGCCGCCGAATGCCGCCAATACCGCGCACGACGACGCTGCTGCTGCCCCCGCCCCCGCGAAGCCACGTCACCCGTTGCTCCCTGCAGCCCGGCGCGAACCGCCAGTACTGGCCGAGGACTGGGCGGCCGCCGTCGCGGACGCCGATGCCCGGGCCATGGCGCGGGCGCGGGCCGCCGCCCCCGAGATCAAGGTGACGGTCCGCGAACTCCCTGCGCCATCCCTGCCGGCAGCAAAGCTGGAAGCGGTGGCCCCGCTCGTGGAGTCTGCGCTGCACCTGGACGTTCCGGCGGCCCGCTCGTTTACGAAGCCGCCGTCTTCGGCGCCGCTCTCCCCGCTGGACACAGGCTCACTCATGTCATTGAACGGCCACGCGAAGCTCCTCAAGGCCAAGCTGCCTGCCAACAACAACTGAGCTCAGGCACCAGCCGGAAGGTTCATAATTCGTCACGCCGCCGGGCCGCGTTACGCCCCGCTACGAAAAGCGAAGTACTAAGGCAGGATTCGTTTCCGCTCCGCCGAATGTGTGTAGCGTCGTGACGATCCACAGCAATCCGCGTGGGGAATTGACCGTGAGGAGCCGGGGATGAGCCTCAGCGAACTTCGGGTGTTCGGCCGGTCCGGCACACCCATCAGCCCGCTCACCTTGGGCACCATGAACTTCGGCGAAGGCTCCGGCAGCGCCTCGGACAGCAGCGCTGCAAACGGCGCACCCACCGGCGCGGACGAAAGCATCCGCATCATCCAGTCGGCCCTGGATGCCGGCATCACCGCGGTGGACACCGCCGACGTTTACTCGCAGGGCGAATCGGAACAGGTAGTGGGCCGGGCGATCCGCGGGCGCCGCGACGACATTTTCCTGGCCACGAAATTCCACGGGCAGATGAGCCCCAACCCCGCCCACTCCGGCAACTCCCGTCGCTGGATCATGCAGGCCGTGGAGGGCAGCCTCCGCAGGCTCCAGACCGACCGGATCGACCTGTACCAGGCCCACCGGCCGGACTACAACACGGACGTCCTGGAGACCATCACGGCCCTGAACGACCTCATCCGGCAGGGCAAGATCCTCTACTACGGCACCTCGGTCTTCACCCCGGCGCAGCTGGTTGAGGCGCAATGGCTTGCCACCACCAACCACCTGATCCCGCCCGTGGCCAACCAGGTGCCCTACTCCATGCTGGTCCGCGGCAACGAACGCGACGTCCTCCCCATCGCCCAGCAGTACGGCCTCGGCGTGCTCGCCTACGGTCCGCTGGCCGGCGGCTGGCTGTCCGGCGATTTTGTCCTGGACGCCGGCAAACCGCCCACCCGCGTGCATTCCCTCCCGGGCCGCTATGACATCTCCGGGCCCTCCAGCGAACGCAAGCTCCTGGCGGCGGACTCGCTGGCCAGGCTGGCGGACAAGCTGGAGATCTCCCTCGTGGAGCTTTCCGTCGGCTTCGCACTGAACCACCCTGCGGTGAGCAGCGTGATCATCGGCCCCCGCACGGAAGCCCACCTCCAGGCCTACCTCAAGGCGGCGGACACGCTCCTGAGCGAGCCGGTCCTGGATGCGATCGATGAGCTGGTACCGCCCGGGACCAACTACGTGGAGCGCGATGCCGGCGCCGTCGTCCCGTCGCTGGAGTACGCGGAACTCCGCCGCCGCTGAGCGCCGGAACCCGGCGCAGCGCCGTCGGGCATTTCTCATCCACGCCCCGTCCAGCCCTTACCCTGAGCAACCAACTCCGTTAGCGTGGAAACCATGGAATTCAGATACCTCGGAAACAGCGGCTTCAAAGTCTCGGAAATCACGTTCGGCAACTGGCTGACCCACGGCTCCCAGGTGGAGAACGACGTCGCCACCCAGTGCGTCCGGGCAGCGCTCGACGCCGGCATCAGCACCTTTGACACGGCCGACGTCTACGCCAACACTGCCGCGGAAACCGTCCTCGGCGAGGCGCTGAAGGGCGAGCGCCGCGAATCGCTGGAGATCTTCACCAAAGTCTTCGGCCCCACCGGCCCCAAGGGAAAGAACGATCTGGGCCTGTCCCGCAAGCACATCATGGAGTCCATCAACGGCTCGCTGCGCAGGCTGCAAACTGACTATGTGGACCTCTACCAGGCCCACCGCTACGACTTCGAAACGCCGCTGGAAGAGACCATGCAGGCGTTCGCCGACATCGTCCGGCAGGGCAAGGCCCTTTACATCGGTGTCAGCGAATGGACGGCGGAGCAACTCCGCGAAGGCCACGCCCTGTCCAAGGAACTGGGCTTCCAGCTGATTTCCAACCAGCCGCAGTACTCCATGCTGTGGCGGGTCATCGAGGCTGAGGTTGTGCCGGCGTCCGAAGAACTGGGCGTCTCGCAGATCGTTTGGTCTCCCATGGCGCAGGGCGTACTGAGCGGAAAATACCTGCCCGGCCAGCCTGCACCTGAGGGCAGCCGCGCCACAGACGATAAGGGCGGGGCCAAAATGATCGAACGCTGGATGCGCGATGACGTTCTCACCGGCGTCCAGGCCCTCAAGCCCATCGCGGAGGAGGCAGGGCTGTCCATGCCGCAGCTTGCGGTGGCCTGGGTCCTGCAGAACCCGAACGTGGCCTCGGCCATCGTGGGCGCGTCCCGCCCGGAACAGATCGCCGACAGCGTGGCCGCAGCAGGGGTGACCCTCGAGCCCGACGTGCTGAAGAAGATCGACGACGCCATCGGCTCGCTCGCGGAGCGCGATCCGGCGAAGACGAAGTCACCCGCTACCCGCGAAGCGTAAGGGGATCCCCTTGGCTTCCCTTCCGGCCCTGTCCGATCTCGCTGTCACCGGCTCCACCGGAGGGTTGGGCGGGATGGTGGCCCGCCAACTCGCGGAGGTGGGCCAGGCCCAGCGCCTGCTTGTCCGCGACACCGGCCGCGCACCTGAGCTTGAAGGATCAGTGCCGCTGGTGTTCAGCTATGCGGATGCTGTCTTGTCCGCCAAGGCGTTGGAGGGAGCCAAGGTCCTGTTTATGGTGTCCGCGGCTGAGGCCGAGGACCGGCTGCAGCAGCATTACAGCTTCATCGATGCCGCTGCAGCCGCCGGCGTGGAACACGTGGTGTACACCTCCTTCTACGGAGCCGCGCCCGATTCGGTGTTCACATTGGGCCGCGACCACTACGCCACCGAGGAGCGGATCAAGGCCTCGGGCATGAATTACACCTTCCTACGGGACAACTTCTACCTGGACTTCCTGCCGCTCCTTGCGGGTGAAGACGGCGTGATCCGCGGGCCAGCGGGGAACGGCGTCGTCTCAGCCGTTTCCCGCGAGGATATTGCCCGGTGTGCGGTGGCGGTGCTGAGGGACCCAGCGCTCCACGAGGGGACCACCTACAACCTCACCGGGCCAGCGGAGCTGACCCTGTGGCACGCCGCAGAAGTCCTCACCGCCGAAACAGGGCGGAGCATTACCTACCACCCGGAAACAGTTGAAGAAGCCTACGCGTCCCGGGAATCCTACGGGGCACCGCCGTGGCAGGTGGATGCCTGGGTCAGCACCTATACCGCCATTGCTGGCGGGGAACTCGCCGGGCTCTCACCGGATGTATATACGCTGACCGGCCGGGACCCGTTGAGCCTGACCGAGTTCCTGCGTCAGCCCCAGCTGTAGGCTCCCGAAGGCTGGGCGGCCAGCAGCCTTCGAAGTCCGTGAGAACTTTGACCTTGTCCGCCGAGGCCGATGTCGGATCAAAGCTGTAGCCGATCCATTCCCTGGCGAGCCGGCTGGCGAGCTCCAGGCCGATAACCCGCTGGCCCATCGTGAGGACCTGGCAGTCGTTGGACAGGACCGAGCGTTCCACGGAGAAGGAGTCGTGGGCCGTGGTGGCGCGGATACCGTCCACCTTGTTGGCGGCAATGGCCACCCCGATGCCCGTGCCGCAGAAGAGGATGGCACGGTCGGCATGCCCGTCGCGGATCAGCTCGCCGGCGGCGATGCCAACGTAGGGGTAGGGCTTGGTGAAGTCCTCCGGGGCGTCGGTCCGGTTGACTCCAATGTCGATGATTTCGCTGATCCTCGGATCGTCCTGCAGATCGGCAAGGATGCGGTTTTTGTAGTCCACGCCGGCTTCATCGGCGCCCAAAACCAGGCGCAGCCCCAGCTTTCCGGGTGTGGTGGTCATGAGAGTGCTCCTTGCTGCCGGCTGACGGCGGCTACGGCAGGAGACGGCTGGCCGGGACCTGCCAGGGCCGGACCCATGACGGTGAAAATCATCGCCAGGGAGGTCGCCCCGGGATCCGGTGTGCCCACGCTCTTTTCGGCAAGCGGCCGGGCCCGTCCCTTGAGAGGCCGCAGCGACGCCGTGGCCTCGGCTGCCGCCGTAGCTTCGACGGCCGCAACTTCCCATGCCGGGCGCGGTTCTGCACCGCTGGCCGCCAGGCGAGACAACGTTTCCGTGAACGGCACCAAGGCATCCACCATGGTTTTGTCGCCGGGCTCCGCCTTGCCCAGACCCGTAATCCTGTCCGTGAAGGCACCCACACCGGCCGCCAGTTGCGAGGCGTCAGGGCTGCGCTGATCGCCCAGTGATTCCCCGAATGCCCGCAGGCCAGCACCCCAAAGAACCCCCGAGGTACCGCCGGCTTTGTCCGCCCAAGCATCTCCGGCGGCGATCAGAACTGAACCTGCCCCTGCACCCTGTCCGGCCGCGGCTGCTGCGGCGGCTGTTGCGGCGTCGATCCCGCGGACCATACCGCGGCCATGATCGCCGTCCCCCGCGATGGCGTCCATGTCCCCGAGCCCGGTTTCGGCGGTGTGCAGGCAGTCACGCGCGGCAGCCAATGCCGCCAAACAGGCGGCGGCGTATTCGCGCGAATCCTCGGTGGCCTCAAAAGCGGCAGGTGCCGCGGCGTCGTCGGACATTTCCTCGCCGGATGCGTCACCCGACTGGACTGCGGCGTTCCCGCGGCGGTAGGCCGGCGTCTCCGCGGGCGCGGTCCACAACGGCTCAAGCTCCTCGTCCAGCCACGTGATGGTGAGGGATACACCGGACATGTCCAGGCTGGTGACCAGTTCTCCCACCTCGGGCTGCACCAGCGTGTAGCCGGCCTCCCGCAGCAACGGGGCCACCGCCAGCCACAGGACAAAGAGTTCCTCATGCTTGGTGGAGCCCAGGCCGTTGAGGATGACTGCGAGCCTGTCGCCGGCACCCTCAGGCGTTTCCGCCAGCAGCCGGGAAACGAACTCCTGGCCGAGTTCCTTGGCGGACGGCAGATCGGTGTCGAACAGGCCGGGTTCGCCGTGGATTCCGAGGCCGAGTCCCATCTGCTTGTCCTCGAGCGCGAACAACGGGGCGGCGGCGCCCGGAAAAGTGCAGCCGTGGAAGGCGCTGCCGATGGTCCGTGTGAGGCCGTTGGCCTTCCGTCCCAGCCGCACCACCTCGGCCAGGTCGGCGCCCGCTTCGGCCGCGGCGCCCATGACCTTGAAGACCGTGAAGTCACCGGCAATGCCGCGGCGTTTCTCGGATTCCGACGGCGGCGCGCTGGCGATGTCGTCCGTGACCAGGACGTTCTCAACCTGGATCCCCTCGGCGGCGAGGCGGTCGCAGGCCATGCCGAAATTCATCACGTCGCCGGCGTAGTTGCCGTAGGTGAACACCACCCCGGCGCCGGACTCCGCTGCCTTGGCCACGGCGTACGCCTGCTGCGCGGACGGTGAGGTGAAGATGTTACCCACCACCGCGCCGTCGGCCAGTCCGCTGCCGATCAGCCCGGCGAACGCCGGGTAATGCCCGGACCCGCCGCCCGCGAGGACCGCAACCTTGGGTTTGGCCGGACGGTGACGCCGCACGGCGCCGCCGGGAACCTGACGGACCAGGCCGGCGTGGATGTCGCAGAATCCGGCGAGCGCTTCTTCGGCGAAGTCGGAAGGATCGTTGAAAATCTTGGTCATGGTGGGGCTCTCTGACGTGGGCCTAGGTCTTACGTGGAGCTGTTAGTGGATGTGGCTTCCGCCGTTGATGTCGATGGTGGTGCCGGTCAGGTAGGCGGAGTCCTCGGAGGACAGGAACGTGATGACGGCGGCGACTTCCTCGGTGGTGGCGTTACGGCCCAGGGGGATCCCGGCGTTGATGGCGGCTTCCTGCTCGTCGGTGCTGCCCACCCGGATGTTGGTGTCCACGGCACCGGGCGTGATGGCGTTGACCGTGACGCCTGTGCTGCCGATTTCCCGGGCCAGCGCCTTGGTCAAGCCGAGGATGGCTGCTTTGGCGGCGGAGTAGGGGACCTTGCCGAACACGCCGCCGCCGCGCTGCGCGGAGACAGAGGACATGTTCACGATCCGGCCCCAGCCGTTCTCGATCATGTCCGGCAGGAACGCCTTGGTGACCAGGTAGGTGCCGGTGGCGTTGACGTCCATGACCTTGTGCCAGAGGTCCAGGGTTGTTTCCAGGAATGGCACCGGGGAGGTGATGCCGGCGATGTTGGCCAGTGCGCCGACCTGGGGCAGGATGCCGGCGTCGATTTCCTTCTTGACCGCTGCGTAGGCGGCGGTCACGGAGGCTTCGTTGGCGACGTCGATTTCATGGCCGAACGCCGGCACGTTGAACTCGTTGCCGATCTCCGCGGCGACCTTGGCGGACTTCTCGCCGTCGAGGTCCAGGATCACCACACCCCAGCCCTGGCTGGCGTAGCGGCGGGCGGTGGTGATGCCGATGCCCCGTTCCGAGGTGGCTCCGGTGAGGACGGCGGTGCGCTGGATGGTGGTCATGATGCTCCTTGGATTACTTAGTGACTTTTGATGGATCAGATGAGGTCGGTGATGAAGCTTGCCGCTTTTGCTGCGGCGGCGGGGCGTTCGTCGTGCGTGACGTCCCTGGTTTCAAGTTCGAGTGAGAAGTGGCCGGTGTAGCCGCTCGCTGCGAGCGCGCGGAGGCCGGCGGCGAAGTCTGCCTGGCCGTTGCCGATGCTGAGGTTGATGTTGCCCGGCACCGCATCCCGGAGGTGGACGTGTGAGATGCGGCCTTCATGGCGTTCGAGGTACTCCAGCGGGTCTTCGCCGGCGGCGACAATGTGGCTGAAGTCCATAACAATGCCGACGCCGGTTCCCGCCAGCCGCTGGGCCAGCAGTTCCGCGCGGTCCAGGTTCCAGCAGAACCTCAGGAAGTGCAGGGATTCGGTCCAGAGTTCGACGCCGAACTCCGCCGCTCGCTGGCCGGCGTGGGTGAGTTGGGCGGCGATTTCGTCCAGGTCCGTCTCGAGGCTTCTTACCGGTTCGTGGTTGAGCGCCCCGCACGGGAGAACCAGCGACTTGGCGCCGGTGTTGACCGTGAGGGTGAGCAGCGCTTCCAGGTGCCGTTCGCGGGCGGCCTGCTGGCAGGCGTCGAGCACGGCGTTGAGGTCTCCGATGTCCCCGTTGACTGAGCGGACCCGCAGCCCCGAGGCCGCAACTTCTGCGGTCACGGCACTGACGGCTGCCTGATCCAGGCTGTACGGGACGTGGTCACAGACGCCGGGGAGGGCGCCGAGATCGATCTCTTCGAAGCCCAGGCCGCTGATGGTCCGCAGGGCGGCCGGCAGGGCCTGATGCCTGAAGCTGATGGACGAGCAGCCAAGCCTGGAGTTGAACATCGTCGTTGATCCTCTGGATGAGCGGGTGGTGATGTGAATCACTGTAGGTCCATTCACTGTCAACAGTCAACCTCAAACATTGACTGTTGACATTGATGCATGATGCGGGTCACACTGGCATATCATTTGTTAACAGTCGACAGCGACGGTGCGGAAGCGTTCCTCGCTCTCCGAAAGGGAAACAGCTATGAGCAACGAAGCTCTGAATATGCGCGGCCACGTGCATGGCACGAAGGACGCACGGCGCGTCGCTATCGGTTCCGGTGTGGGTGCCGTCATCGAGACCTACGACTTCATCGGGTTCGGCACCGCCGCAGCCCTGTACTTCGGCACGGCATTCTTTCCCACCGGCGATCCGGTAACCGGCACGCTCGCTGCCTTCGCCACACTCGGCGTCGGCTTTGCGGCGCGTCCCATCGGCGGCATCATCGGCGGCCACCTGGGCGACAAGCTCGGCCGCAAGCCGGTCCTGGTGGCCTCCCTGATCCTCATGGGGGTGGCCACGTTCGTCATCGGCCTGCTTCCCACCTATGGCCAGGTAGGCCTGCTGGCCCCGGCACTGCTGGTCTTCGTCCGCATCGTCCAGGGCCTGGCCTTCGGGGCGGAATGGGGCGGCGCCATCCTGATGAGCTACGAACACGCACCCTGGAAGAAGAAGGGCAAGTACACCGGCATGGTCCAGGCCGGCTTCCCGGTAGGCCTGCTGTTGGCCAACCTGGTCTTCCTGGTCAGCGTGAACTTCGGCGGCGAGCTCGCCTGGCGCATCCCCTTCCTGGCCAGCATCCTGCTGGTAGTGGTGGGCCTGATCATCCGCTCCAAGGTCCCCGAGTCCCCCGTCTTTGACGAGGTCAAGGACAGCGGACACATTGTGAAGTCCCCCATCGTCGAGGTCCTCAAGACCGACTGGCGCAATATCGTCAAAGGCATCGGCCTTCGCATCGCCGAAACTGCCGGCTACGCCGTCTCTGTTACCTACATGATTTCCTACCTGAACAGCCAGCACCTGGCGGACAAGACCCAGACGCTCGTGGCCCTGTGCATCGCCTCCGCGATTGGCATCTTCGCCACCCAGGCCTGGGCCCGGCTGACTGACCGGATCGGCCGCCGCCCGCTCTACATCTGGTCCTGCGCCTTCGCCGTGGTGTTCGCGATCCCCATGTTCCTGCTGGTCAACACCGGCCTGTTCTTCTTCGTCATCGCCACCCTGGTCATCTCCTACGCCGTCTGCCAGAACTCACTGGCCGGCGCCCAGGGTGCCTGGTTCCCCGAGCTGTTCAAAGCCAACACCCGCTCCTCGGGCGCCAGCCTGGCCTACCAGATTTCGGCGATGGTCTCCGGCTTCACACCGTTCATCACCACACTGCTGTTCGTCAGCTTCGGCTGGATGGGCCCGGCGCTGCTCTTCGGCCTGTATGCAGCCATCGGGCTGTGGGCCGCCCTCGCCACCAGGGAAACGTGGGGCAAGCGCGAGCGCCAGCTCGCGGATGAGGCCACCAAAAGCACCCCCAACACGGTGAGCGTCTCATGACTGCCACACCGGAACTGAAGCTTCACGAACTGCCAAAGAAGGAACGAATGACCCAGGAAACTGCCGCTGACCGCCTTGACCGCGTCAGTGCCGCCGCTTACCGGATCCGCCACCACGCCCTGAACATGGGCGAGGTCCAGGGCCAGGGCTACGTTGGCCAGGCCCTCGGCGCAGCGGACATGCTCGCCACCGTGTACTCGGACCAGCTCCGCTACCGCGCCGAAGACCCCGAATGGGAGGCCCGGGACCGGTTCCTGCTCTCCACCGGCCACTACGCCATCGGCCACTACGCGGCGCTGGCCGAGGCTGGCATCGTCCCCGTGGCAGAACTCGAGACCTACGGCTCGGACGATTCCCGCCTGCCGATGTCCGGGATGTCCACCTACACCCCCGGCATGGAAATCTCCGGCGGCTCCCTCGGCCACGGCCTGACCATCGCCGTGGGCATGGCCCTGGGCCTGCGCTACCAGGGCTCCACGGCGAGGATCTACAACTTCCTCTCCGACGGCGAACTCGACGAAGGCTCCACCTGGGAAGCGGCCATGGGCGCGCACCACCACCAGCTCGGCAACCTGACAGCCATGGTGGACATCAACGCCCTGCAGGCCGACGGCAAGACGGACACCGTTCTCCGCACCGAACCCGTCACCGAAAAGTGGGAATCCTTCGGCTGGTACACCCAGCGGGTGGACGGGAACGACGTCGGTGCGCTGCTCGCAGCGTTCGACAACGCAGCAAACCAGGCCGCCGCCGTCGGACGTCCTTCCGTGATCCTGTGCGACACGAAAGTGGGGCGCGGCGTCCCGCTGCTGGAAGAGCGCGAGAAGGCGCACTTCATGCGCATTGAAGAACACGAATGGCAGACCTGCCGCGAACAGCTGACTGCAGGATTCGAAGCCACCGAAGGAGACACCAAGTGAGCGCCACCGCCGTCACCAAACCGAAGTTGAAGACCTCGGCGATGATCGCATCCTTCGCCGAACCCGGCCAGAAGACCGCGTCCGCGCCGTTTGGCCACGCCCTGGTCAAGGCAGCGCAGGAGAACGACAAAATCGTCGGGCTCACCGCGGACCTGGGTAAATACACGGACATGCACATCTTCGCGCAGGCCTTCCCTGAGCGGTTCTTCCAGATGGGCATGGCCGAACAGCTGCTCTTCGGCGCCGCCGCAGGCCTGGCCGAAACCGGACTCGTTCCGTTCGCGTCCACCTACTCAGTGTTCGCAGCCCGCCGCGCCTACGACTTCCTGTGCCTGGACGCGGCCGAGCCCAACCTGAACGTGAACATCGTGGGCGGGCTGCCCGGCCTGACCACAGGGTACGGTCCCAGCCACCAGGCCACCGAGGACATGGCGATCTTCCGCGGCATGCCCAACCTGACCATCGTGGATCCCTGCGACTCGATCGACATCGAACAGGCCGTCCCCCAGCTCGCCGCTTCGGACGGGCCCACGTACCTGCGTTTGCTGCGCGGCAACGTGCCCACCGTCCTGGATGAGTACGGCTACAAATTCGAACTCGGCAAAGCCAAGGTGCTGCGCGGCGGCAACGACGTGGTGTTTGTCTCCTCCGGCCTGATGACCATGCGCGCCCTGGACGCGGCCAAGGTACTCGCCGAACACAACGTGGACGTCGCCGTGGTCCACACCCCAACGATCAAGCCGTTCGACGCCGAAACTGTCCTGGCCGAAATCAACACCGACCGTCTCGCCATTACCCTCGAGAATCACAGCGTGATCGGCGGCCTCTTCGAAACGGTGGCCTCCGCCGTCGTCACCGCCGGCCTCGGCAAGCGCGTGGTGCCTGTGGCGCTGCCGGATGAGTTCCTCCACGCCGGTGCCCTCCCCACTCTTCACGACCGCTACGGGCTCAGCATCCAAAAAATCGTGGCGAAAGTCCTCGCAGAACTGAAGTAGCACCGATCCGGTGAGAAGCGCGGCGCCGAACCCACCCGGCGTCGCGCTTCTGCCGTAACATCGGCTGTTAACACACCGACTGTAAACAGTCGACCACTGACATTGAGGATGGTCACCATGGCCGGAGCAACAGCGCCACTGCTGGGACTGCAGAAGAAAAGCCTCCGCGAGCAGGCCCTCGCCGCCTTGCGCGCCGCCATCACCAGCGGGGAACTGGAACCCGGCCGGCATCTGGTGGAAACCGAACTCTCGGAGATGCTCCAGATCAGCCGCGGCACCCTCCGGGAAGCCCTGCGCCAGCTCGAACAGGAGGGCCTGCTCTCCGCGGGCCCCCGCGGACGCCTCTCCGTTCGGCACCTGGATGCCAAGGAAATCCGGGACATCTATTCCGTCCGCGCGGCGCTGGAAACTTTGGCTGCCCGCACCCTGTGCGAACTCCCCGACCGTCAGAAAGCCATTGCCTCCCTGCGGTCCGCCATTGAAGCCATGGCCGCGGCCGAAAAGGCCAGCATGCAGGACCGGGTTGAGTCGGACCTGGAATTCCACCGGACGCTGTGCCGGCTCACGGGCAACGAAACCCTGCTGCATTCGTGGGAGTCGCTGGAAGGTTCCATCCGGATGTCCATCATGTTCGCAGGCCAGGAGAAGGGCGTGAGCAACATGAGCGTGGACCGGCACTACGACATCGTTGCGGCGATCGAAACCGGCGATGCCTCACTGGCCCGGAAGACCATCCGCGAGCATATGGACACGGCGGCCGCGAACCTGGTCGCTTAGCGGCCGCGCCTGAGGTGCTCGGCGTTGAGATCGTCAAGTTCCTGGTCCGTGAGGTCGTCGAAGCTGCGGGCCTCGCGCTTGTCGCTCCGTGAGAAACGCATGAACATCAGGATGATCAGCGGCAGGTCCACGATCTCGCAGATGAACCAGAGGAGATCCCCGGCAAGCTGCTGGTCCCGGAGGGCGCCCGGGAACCAGGTAGGCGCGGAGCCTGCCACGGTAGTCACATGGTCCAGCACCTGGCCGTTGAGGCGCAGCAGGATCCCGGGGACTGCGTCCACCAGCAGTTCGATGAAGACAAACACGAATTCGAGGGTGATGAAGGCGCTGGAACGCTGGAAATCGGCCTCTTCAATGATCGGAAGCGCCATCAGCAGGCCCAGCAACGGAACGCCTACCGTCAGCAGCGCCTCCGCCACCGGATCCGTTCTCAGGGTGTAAAAGAGCGGCGTGAGGAACGTCGCAAAGAGGGCCAGCCCCAGCAGTGGTGCAGCCAGCGAATTGCTGAAAAAGCGCACCAACCGGTGGGACAGCACGGTGTTCAGCCGCGCGAGGCCCCCTGCTGGAAGCGCTGCACGGGCCAGGGAAATGGGTTTCCCCAGCCCTATCAGCAGCGGTACCACAAAGAGCAGCAACGAGATTTTCAGCGTGAACGCCCACCGCAGTTCCGCGCTGTACACGCCAGGGAAGCCGCAGGTCAGGACCGTCAGTGATCCCAGACCCAGCAGGTAGAAGGCCGCGGTCCGCCACCACGGCCAATGGCGGCCACGGGCCGCCGCCGCACGAATGCCGAGACCGTAGAGCACGCCCGAGGAAACAATGAGGAGCAGGGCGGCCCAGTCAATCTGCCAGGCGCCTATGACAACTTCGAAGGGGGGCACTGGCCAAGGCTAAGGGATGTACCTTGGAAAACGCCGAACGGTTCTTGACCGGCTTCATTCTTAAGGATTCCTTAAGGGCCCTGGGAAAGACTGGTTCCGACGCGGCCGGCCGGCCGCAGAGAGCGAGCCGGAGTATTTGATGCCTGAAACCGTCCACAGCCAAAGTTTGCCACCTGCCCGCGCAGAAACCGCCCAAAGAGATGCAGGGACGCGCCTCCTTGTACTCCCCCGGCCCCGGCTCTGGGCCCTGTGGGGGATCCTCTTGGCGGCCGCCGTCGTGGTTCTTGGCATCACCGTTGCCGACGTTCCTGGTATCAGCACTGCCGAGCTCGGCGTGGACCAGAACCTCAGCCAGCATCACGTGGCGCTGCTCACCGGCCTCGCCATGGCACTGAACCTGCTGTTTGGTCCTGTAGCGGGGGTTCTCCTGATCGCCGCCGTCGCCTTGTTCCTCCTCTTGGTGCGCCGGGCTCCCGTCAACGCTGTGGCGTTTGGCTTGGTGGCCGTGTCCGGTTGGGTGGCGAGCGAAATCTTCAAGGTTCTGGTCGCAAGGCAACGCCCCGATGCTTCGCTGCTCTTCGATCCGCTGGCCCCGGAATCCGGAACGGACAGTTTCCCCAGCGGCCATGTCACCTTCGCGGTGACCGTTGCCTTCGCCGTGTATTTCCTGGCGCGGGGCACCCGATGGGCGAAATTCGCCGCGGTTTCCGGCGTGGTGGTGATTGCCCTGGTGGCGTGGTCCCGGCTGTACATCGGCGTCCACTACCCGTCCGACGTCGTCGGGTCGGTTCTGGCGGGCACCGCGGCTGTGATCCTCCTGAGCGGGTGCTGGAACTGGCTCGCGCCCCGGGTGTGGCAGCGGGTACCGGTGAACGCCGTCACGCGTCCATTCCTGCGCTAATAATCTCCGCCCTCAGAAAGGCATCATGCAGTCATTTCATGCGCTGACCACGGTGGCCGCCTCCGTCGCGGCTTCCTCGCCGCTGGATCCCGCAGGGCTCCTTGAAGGGTTTGGACCGGCCGCTTTGGCGGTCATCGCCGGGATGGTTTTCATCGAATCCGGGGTCCTCTTCCCTTTCCTGCCCGGGGATTCGCTCCTCTTCACGGCGGGCCTGCTTCATCAGCAGCTGAACCTCACCCTCCCGGTCCTGATCGGCGTCGTCTCAGTGGCGGCCGTGGCCGGCGACCAAGTGGGCTTCTTCCTCGGCCGGAAGTTCGGCAGACGGTGGTTCAAGGACGACGCCCGGATCCTGAAGACCTCACACCTGACCCAGACCGAGGAGTTCTTCCGCCGGCATGGCGGCGGTGCCGTGGTGCTGGCCCGCTTTGTGCCGATTGTGCGGACGTACGCCCCGCTGGCCGCCGGGATTGCCCACTACACCTACCGGAAGTTCACCCTCTGGAACATCGTGGGCGCTGTGGCCTGGTCGGCGTCCGTGATCCTGCTGGGCTCCTGGCTGGGGCACTTCGAGATCATCGCCAACAATATCGACCTGATCGCCGTGGCCATGGTCCTGGTCTCAGTCATCCCGTGGGGAATTGAGTACCTCAAGCGCCGCAAGAACAAGGCCAGCGACCCGGAACCGGCCGAAGAATCCGAGGATCGGCGCGCGGAAGAGCTGGCCGCGGAAGAATAGGCCCCATGACAACAGATGCCCGGCCGTCCCTGCTTCTGGTCGAGGACGATCCGGTCCTGGGCCCGCTCATAGCCGAGCTGCTGGAAGGGGACTACCGGATCTCCCTGGTAGCGGACGGAAGGCTTGGCCTGAGCGCCGCCCTCGGGGAACCCTGGGACGTCATGGTGGTGGACCGCGGCCTGCCCGGCATGGACGGCATTGCCCTCATCACCGCCCTTCGGGCCAAAGGAATTTCGACGCCGGTGCTCATCCTGACGGCGCTGGGCGCAACGGATGAGAAGGTCCGCGGCCTCGACGCCGGTGCCAATGACTACATGACCAAACCGTTCGACGCCGGCGAGCTGGGTGCGCGCCTGCGCGCACTGACCCGCAGCTACACCCAGGCCACGGTGAGTATCGGCGACTGGGAACTGAACGCCGTCGGCCGTTCCGTGCGGTCCGTTTACGGGCCCTTGGTGGCTCTGACCGCGAAGGAATGCGAATTGCTTGCCGCCTTGGCCACGGAACCGGACCGGGTTTTCAGCCGGGACGAGCTCATCGGCTCCGTCTTCCCGTCCACAGACCAGCCAAGCGTGATAGACACCTATGTGCACCACCTGCGCCGCAAGATTTCCCGGAACGTGATCCGCACAGTCCACGGCGTCGGCTACCAGATCGGGGACGGCCATGAATAAGAGAACCCGGACCGCCACAGACCCGGATCAGGCCACCCTTCGCAAAGCCTCGCTCCGGATCGCCTTACGCATCAGTGCCGCCTGCGCCGTCATGGTGCTCTGCCTGCTCGCGGGGGCCGCGATTTACCTGACCAACCAGCTGTCCCACCCGGAACTGCCGGGCACGTCCAGCTCCGCCGCCGACTTTGCCTACCTTGACTACAAGGACCTGCTCAAAGCCCTGATCATCGCCGGTGCGGCAGGAATCCTCCTTGCCGGGATGATCGGCTGGTTCAGTGCCCGCAGCGCCATCGAGCCGCTCGGTGCCGCGATGGCGCTGCAGCGCCGGTTCGTCCAGGATGCCAGCCACGAACTGCGGACCCCCTTGGCAATCCTGGACGCCCGGATCCAACTGGCCCAGCGTGACACCACGCCTGAGTCGAAGACGGCGCAGGCTCTGGTCCGGATCCGGCAGGACACCTCGGCCCTGACGGCAATCGTCAACGAACTGCTCCTGGCCGCAACCGGAGGCTCCGCAGAAACCCCTGCCGAACCGATCGATGTGGCAGGCGTGGTGGAAACCGTTGCGGAGAGCGTCCGGACCATCGCCCGCGATCAGGAGGTCAGCGTCGCCGTCACGGCGGGAACGAGTCCGCTGGCCCGGATCGACGAAAGCAGTTTGCGCCGTGCCGTCCTGGCGCTGGCTGACAACGCCCTGGCGCACACACCGGCAGGCGGGACCATCACCCTCGCCGCGGCAGCGGACCACCGCAGCGCCGTGATCACGGTGACGGACACGGGAAGCGGGATCTCCGGCGTCGAACGTGACAGAATCTTTGAGCGCTTCGTCCGGACACCGCGTCCGGACGGAACGCGGGCGCAGCGCAGCTTCGGCATCGGGTTGGCGCTGGTCCGCGATGTGGCCACCGCCGCCGGCGGGACTGTGGAGATCGCCAGCACGGGCCCGGACGGGACCACCATGCGGATCACCCTTCCGCTGGCCACCCCCTGAGCTGCCAGTCCGGACGTGCCACGCCGTATACTCGGTGCCAGCCATGACCAGCCTTCCCGCCTCCCCAGCCAGCGTCCGCCTTGATGCGTGGCTGTGGGCGATCCGCGCCTACAAGACCCGCTCCGCCGCCACTGCCGCGTGCCGGGCCGGACACGTGCGGCTCAACGGCAGCCCCGCGAAGGCGTCGGCCACGCTGGTCACGGGTGAGACCGTCACCATCCGGATGTCCGGCTTCGAACGAATTCTCGAGGTCCGCCGTTTGATTGCCAAACGGGTGGGGGCCGAGGCCGCATCGCACTGCTTCACCGACCACACCCCGCCCAGGCCCGTCGCACCGGCACTGGGTCTGCCGCAGCGGGACCGCGGCGCCGGACGGCCCACCAAGAAGGATCGGCGGGAGATGGAACGGCTTAAGGGGTCGTAGTTCCCGGGATGTTGCGGTTCGTCTTATCGTTGCGGGCGTCTTTTTTCGAGGATTGTTCCGCAAGGAACTGACGGGTGTACCTCGAGGGTGTATCTGGCGGAATCGTGTTGGGTGACGAGTATTCCGTGCCGGTGTTCCAGGGCAGCGGGAATCAGTTGGTTGACGGCCTCAGTGAGCTGGTCGTCTCTGCTGGGGGTCTGGCTGACGGTGATGTCCAGGCGGAATGTCGCGGTTTCGTGCATGGGGGTGTCCTTGTCCGGGCGGGCTTCGCGTCCGCGGGTCAGACCTGCGGCGAGCGTTTGGGGGGGTGGGTCCGGAAGGCGCTTGAACCCGTGGCGTGTCAGGATCCTTGTCCAGTCGCGCAGGTGAGGGGTTCGACCGGCCTGCGTGGAGTACCACGCAGGCCGGTCGTTAGGCGTTATTTGGTTGGTCGCGTTGACACCACGCCTCTACCTGCTCTGTGGAGATTACGTCAGCCGTCGTCGCCGGCAGGGGTGGTCGTGATCGTGTAGCCTTCCAGTTTGTTGGCGGCGTCTGCGTACTTGTTGGTGAATGTCTCGGGGATCTTGACCTTGGAGGTGTCGACGCCGATGGTCTTCTCCATGTCGAAGATCGTCTTGGGGCCGCCGGCGGGCATTATGCCGTCGGGCAGGAACTGGGCCTTGTCCTGATCCAGCGCGGTCACGTACTGGTCCTTGCTGATGGTGCTGTTTTGAACGAAGTTGCTGGGCAGTTTGTCGGCGATTTCCGCTGCCGAGTGTGTGTTGATCCAGTGCATGGTGTCGACGAGGGCATTGACTACCTTTTGGACGGCGTCCTCGTGGGAATTCACCCAGTCCGCCTGAGCTAGCAGCCCGGCGGCGGGCCAGGCTCCGCCGAGCGACTTGTTGACACCGTCCGAGGTGGCCAGGTCAACGGCCGGAACGGCGAGGTTCTTGCTCTGGAGTGCGCCCACGGTGGGCTGCGTGGTCATGACGCAGTCGGCGGTGCCGCGCTGGATGGCCGCGATTGCGGTGGATCCGGCGCCCACGGCGAGGGTGTGGTAGTCCTTTTGGGTTAGGCCGGCTTTGGATGCGAGGAACTGGGTCAGGGTGTCGGTCCCGGAGCCGAGGTCGGTGACCCCGATGGTCTTGTCTTTGAAGTCCGCTGCTGAGTGGACGCCGCTGTTGGGCCCGCACATCACCCGTTCCCCTGGGGCGCCTGAGAGCTGAACGAGGTTGATCACGTTCTTGCCTTTGGCCTGGAAGTCGACGGTATGGACATACCAGGCGCCGGTCATGTCGACCTGGCCGGAGGCCATTGCGTCCTCAGCTCCGACGCCGCCGTGCTGCTCGGTCGAGAGTTCGACCTTGACACCGTACTTCTGGTAGTAGCCGAGCTGTTCGGCGAGCTGGTATGGCAGGTAGATCTGCTTGTCGATGCCGCCGATCATCATCTTCACGGTGGGCAGCGAGCTGGTGTCGGCGGCGCCGCTGCCGCTTGCGGGGCTGCTGCCGCTTCCGGTGCTGCCGCCGCAGGCCGCGAGGCTGAGGGCGATCATGCCGGCAGCGCCGACGGCGTAGATCTTGTTCTTCATCATGGGTGTACGTTTCCTTTGTTCATGTTGAGGATTCGGGTGTTGGGTGAAGGGAATGGAGGACGGTGAACGTCAGATCGCCTGTGCTTCGGAACGGTTCGGTGGCCGCCATTTGAGCAGTGAGTTCTCCAGCAGGGTGATCAGGTATTCCGCGCCGAGGGTGACCACGGCGATAATCACCATGCAGGCGAATACCGTGTCGGGGTTGAAGGTTCCCTGCGCCTGGCTAATGATCAGCCCGATTCCGTGCTGGGCGCCGAGCACTTCGGCCACGAGGGCGCCGATGATGGCGAAGCCGAACGCGCTGTGCAGGCTCGCGATGATCCACGTCAGTGCCGACGGGATGGTCACGTGCTGTGCGACCTGAAGCGGGGATGCACCCAGCACGCGGACGTTCCCGACCAGGTTCTGGTCCACCTCACGGACGCCCTGGAAGGCGTTGAAGAAGACGATGAAGAAGACCAGCACGGCTGCCAGGAGCACCTTGGGGAAGGTTCCGAGGCCGAACGCGACGATGAAGATTGATCCGAGCACGATCCGGGGGATTGAGTTCACGATCCGGATGTAGGGGCCGACGACGGCTGCGAGGTACTTGTTCGAGCCCAGCAGGATTCCGAGCACGACCCCGACGAATGTGCCGAGCAGGAAGCCCATGAAGGCCTCTTGGATGGTGATCCAGAGGTTCTCCCAGATCGTGCCGAATGCTGTGCCCTCTGTGAAGAGTTGGATCAGGCTGGTCCAGATTCCGGACGGCTGGCCGAAGAAGAACTTATCGACCCAGCCGACGGCCGTGAACCACTGCCAGCCCCCGATCACGACCACAGCGAGGATGGCCCGCCCGATGAAGACCCACATCCTGCGGATCTTCATGGCGCGGCGGGCGGAGTCCTGTTGCTCTGTCGGCTCCTCCTGCGTGCGTGCGCCGCGCTGGGTTGTCGTTGTCATGCTGCTGCACCTGCCGTTTGCTTGTAGGCCCGGGTGACCTCGTCTTTCAGGGATTCCCAGATCCGGCCCTGAAGTTCCAGGAACCGCTCCTCGTGGCGGATCTGCTGGACGTCGCCGCGTGGTCTGGGAAGATCGATGTCGAAGACATCCTTGATGGTGCCGGGGCTGCTGGTCATGATGACCACCTTGTCGGCGAGGGCCACCGCCTCGTCGAGGTCGTGGGTGATGAACAGGACGGAGGGGCGCAGTTCTTCCCAGAGCTGGAGCAGTTCGTTCTGCATAATCGCCTTGGTCTGAACGTCAAGGGCTCCGAAGGGTTCATCCATCAACAGGATCCGAGGATTGTTGATCAGCGCCGCGGCCATGGCAACGCGCTTGCGCATGCCGCCGGACAACTGATGCGGGTAGCGGTCCTCGAAGCCGGCCAGTCCAACCCGGCGCAGCCAGTCCATGGCGAGCAAGGTCGCTTCGTGCTTGGGCGTGCCGAGCAGGACCGGGCCGATCATCACGTTGCCCAGGACGGTCTTCCAGGGGAAGAGCGCGTCTGCTTGGAACATGTAGCTGACGCCCTTGGTGATGCCGTCGACGATCTGATCGTGGACGCTCACCGTCCCGGCGCTTGGCTGCTCCAGCCCCGAAACCTGCGCCAGCGTCGTGGACTTCCCGCAACCAGTCGGTCCGACGATCGCGCAGAACTGGCCCGGTTCGACCCTGAGGTTCACATCAGTGATGGCAGTAAATATCTCGCCCTTGGGCGTGAGGTAACGCTTCGTCAAGCCGATGATATCGATACCCGCCGCTTCCTGCGCTCTCTCGGAGTTCGCGGGCGGCCGGTTGGGATGAATGGCATCCATATCTAAGACCTCTCTGTCTTTGTCTTTTGGTTCTTGTAACCACTCGTTAAGAGACGCGCCACCGTGGTGCGTGAGGGAATTGAGACGGTCCGGTGTTTCTCTCCGGTTCAGCTTTCCTCCGTGATGTGGATCACTGGAACTTTGTCAAGCTTAGAAAGTGATCGTTCGTGCCAGAAGTCTTCAGTAAGTTGTGCGCCTTAACTGCAAAAGTGCATGTTTTGTGCGTTTTCTGCCATCGGGTAAATGCCCGGCCGGGGTAACCAGACCTGGACCGGCAGTACCAGCTGCGTGCCCTGCGCATTGCGGGCACCACCGCGCAGATGCCGGAGATCCGATCCGCCGTGGCGGTCCGGGATCCCGGGCACGTCATCGACGGGCTCGCCCGGGGGTCACCGCCGCCGCAGAGTCCGCTTACGTCGTCGTCACCGACCGCAACGGCATCCGGTTCTCCCACCCGGACCCGGCCCTGATCAGCCAGAAGCTGGAGGACCCCGGCGCCGTCCTGGACGGCAAAACCCACGTGGGGTTCAACCAGGGCAGCCTGGGCACCTCGGCCAACGCCAAGGCCCCGATCTTCATGACAACGGCTCGGTGATAGGCCAATCGGGCAACTTTAAGGTCTGGCTACCGGCAAACGCGCACCTTGCCGTAACTGAATGAAGGAGCAGGTGTTGATTAGGACATTGGTGGTCGACGAACTGGCGGCAGGAACTGGATTGTCCTTTCAATGTGGCCGTGAACTGCATCACGTAAGCTTTAAAGCAAGCACAGGAAGGGGACGAGGTGGAAGCCCTGTGAAGTTCCGCCGGCCGCGGCTGAAAGCGAAGCCGCTCGCAACGAGCATCCTGGTGTGGGTCCTGTGCATCCTGGTGCTGACCGTGACGCTCGGCGGGTTCCTCTACAGCCGGATCAGCAACGAATCCCTGAGCCGCGAGTATCAATTGCGTGCCCTGGGAATCGCCACCACTGTTGCCCAAATGCCCGAAGTGGTGGCGGCCGTGCAGTCCGGTGATCCCCAGCATGTTCTCCAGGATGTGGCCACACGCGTCCAGGCCCAGGCCCAGCCCGACTATGTGGTGATCTCCGACAGGAACGGCGTCAGATACTCACACCCAAATCCGGATCTGATCGGGCGCACTCTTGAGGAGCCAGTGGCCGTTCTGGACGGCCAGAGCCACGTCGGCACTGACAGTGGGAGCCTGGGCGCCTCGGCCAACGCGAAGGCGCCCGTCCGCTCCGCCGACGGCCGAGTGATCGGGCAGGTGTCGGTGGGCATTCTCGAGACGGTCGAAAATGACGAAGTGACCCAGCAAATCTGGCTGATCGCAGCATATTCAGCCGTGGTCCTGCTGATCAGCGGCGCCGGCTCAATATTGCTCGCCCGCCGCATCAAAAGGGTCACCTTCGATCTTGAGC
Source organism: Pseudarthrobacter sp. TAF60_1 (assembly GCF_052113505.1). Classification (NCBI taxonomy): domain Bacteria; kingdom Bacillati; phylum Actinomycetota; class Actinomycetes; order Micrococcales; family Micrococcaceae; genus Pseudarthrobacter; species Pseudarthrobacter sp. TAF60_1. The sequence goes on along the minus strand of NZ_JBFRDI010000021.1, from coordinate 5,933 downwards.
CAGCAGAAATCGCTTCCCTGCTGCAGGAACGCGAGGCCCTCCTGCACGGTATCAAGGAGGCGATGATCGGAGTCGACGACGACGGCTGCGTCACCGTGATCAACGCCGAGGCGCGGCGGCTGCTCCATCTGGACGGAAGTATTCTTGGCGGACGACTCGAAAGCCTGCTGCCCGTGGGAAGGCTCCGGGACGTCCTCAGCGGAAAGGTAGCCGGCGCCGATCAGGTGGTCATTACCGACGACGCGCTGCTGGTAGTGAATCGGATGCCCGTCAACCTCGGCGGCCGGAGTATCGGTGCAGTAGTGACGCTGCGTGACCGCACAGAGGTGGAGGATCTGGTCCGGGATCTGCGGTCCGTACGCGGACTCATGGAGGCCTTGCGGGCGCAGGAGCACGAATACGCCAACCGGCTTCATGTGGTGGACGGGCTGCTGGAGATGGGCGAGCTGGACAAGGCCCGAAGCTTTGTCTCAACCATCTCGGACACCTCCCGTTCCCTGGGTGAGGGGCTGCGCGCCCGGCTCGAACCGCCGGAGCTGGCCGCGCTGCTGTTCGCAAAGATCACGGTGGCGGCCGAGCAGGACGTACTGGTCACGGTGACCGATGACTCCCAGCTCCGGCAGCCCTTCTTGGAAACCCAGGCCCTGGTGACCATCATCGGCAACCTCCTCGACAACGCCGTCGACGCCGTTGCTGCGGAGCCTTCCCCTCGCGAAGTGACCATCCATCTGGATGACTCGTCCGGAATCTTTATCTCGGTGACGGACAGCGGGCCCGGCGTCCCGGCGTCGAAAATCCACGAGATAACCACGGACGGTTACACCACCAAAGACAGCCAGCCCGGCATGCGTCGCGGGATCGGCCTGGCCCTGGTGGCGCGGATTGTTCACCGCTCAGGGGGGACAATGGACGTGTTCCCGGGCCCGGGCGGCCGTTTCGAGGTTTGGATCCCGGCACCCGAGGCCGATGAAGCACTGCCCACGTCCTTCCCTGCAGAAATGAAAAACGTATGATCCGCACCTTGGTGGTCGATGATGATTACCGCGTCGCACGCATCCACGCTGCCCGCGTGGCAAAGATTGAGGGCTACGAGTGCGTCGGCGAAGCCCACACCGGCGCCGAGGCCAGGGAAGCGATCGCCAGGCTGAAGCCGGACCTGCTGCTCCTTGACGTGTACCTCCCGGATGAGGACGGGATCAGCCTCCTGCGGTCCCTGCATGACCAGGGTGAGCAAGTGGACGCGATCATGATCACGGCGGCCCGCGATATTGAAACTGTCCGGGCAGCAAAGCGCGGCGGGGCGGTGTATTACCTGGTCAAGCCCTTCGGATTCGAGCAGCTGCAGGCTCAACTCGACGCCTATAGGGTCTTGAAGCAGGAGTCGGATTCCCGGACCGTGGCCGACCAGGCCGCCGTCGACCAGCTTTTTGGCCTGCGGAACCCGGGACAGGTGCGGCAGCGTTCACGGCAGCTTCCGCCAACGATGCAGAAGGTGCTGGACGCGATCATCAACGACGCCGGGCCATTGAGCGCCAGCGACATTTCGGACAGCATCGGCATCAGCAGGCCCACCGCCCAGCGCTACCTCAGCGAACTCGAACGCAAGGGACACATCCAGCTGCACCTCGTGTATGGCAGCACCGGACGGCCCGTCAACACCTATTTGCCGCGCAGGGGCTAGCCGCCGGCTCACTTCTTCGGCTTGGCATGGACCAGGTTCGCGAACGGCAGCCGGCCATGGTCCGCGACGAAAGCTGCGTGGTACTTGGCCTCGGCGTCATTTACCTCATCGGGCGGCACCTCTTTCCACGCGATAATCAGTTCGTCCGTATGGGTCAACTGCCAGATCAGCCGGCCGTCCCAGTGGCCCGGCGGCAGTCCCCTCCCGAAGTCCAGGAACTCCTTGATCTGGTTGCGGAGGCCCCGGTTGCCCTTGCTTCCGGGCCCTGCCTTGCCGATGTAGAGAATGTCGGCGCCGTCCACCCACGCACTGAACAGCGCTTCGGCCGGCACTGTGGGGATCTTCTTCTTGAAGACGCCTGCGGTGCTTCTTTTCAGGAAGTGTGGCTCGTACTCGTTGGGCCGAAGGACGGCGAACACGCCAGTGCCTTGCGGAACCCTCATGATCTCGAGGCTGTCGAACTGCTTGAAGCCTGCGAAGCCGTCAGCCTTGAGCGTTGTCCTGTTCATCCTGATGACGTTACCCGGGCGGGTGCTGGTCCGGTGAGCCAACGGGCACTGCGCACCTAAACCGTCAAAAGCGTAGAGTGGCATAAGACGCCTGATTCTGGACGCCTTGCTGCTGAGGGAGAGATCGTGACGATTGACTGGGACGAAAAAAAGGCCCTGCTACAGGAACCAAACATTGCGGCGGTAACGCAGCTTTGCGACGAACTGATGGAAAAGAAGCCAGGGTCCGTTGTTCCTTACATCGATCCCGTGCACGACGAGGACGAATGCCGGATCGTCAGCCTCCATGTGAGCCCGGGCAAGGGCACCGAATCGGGGTTCGTCTCCCATTTCAACGACGACGAAGCTGCCCGCCGGGCCACCCAGATTTACGAACTCGCGGAACTCGATCCCCGCTACGTGATGCCGTGGAACGCTTACCCGTGGGTCCGCGATCCGGAACTGCCCTCGGCCCTGAACGTCCAGGAAAAGACGGATGGCCTGCGGCCCTTCCGCCAGTTCCTGAAGATCAACCGCCGGGTCTCGGCAGTCATCGCCCACGGCACGGATGCCTCCACGTTCCTCACCCTCTTCGAGAAGACCTACCATTCCTCCCTGAAGAACAGCGGCATCAAAATCTACAAGGCCAGCGCGCTCGGCGGGCGGGCCTTTGCTGTTTCCGAAGCCAAGCAGGAGGACCTCTTGGCCAAGAGCGTGGAAGTCTACAAGGACGCCATGCAGCGGGCAGGCATCCAGCACCTCTAAGCGCTTTCGTACGACGACGGCACCCACCGTGGGTGCCTCAGCCCTCCAGCAAGCGCCTGCGGTGCTTGAGCTCCTTCACCCACGCCCTGGTGACCATGTCCGGAAACGGCGAGCCGCCGTCGTCGTTCCTTCCGGGACTTGCCACGCCGGCGAAAGCCGTACCGGACTCCAGGTCAGCGATCAGCGGACCTGACGCTTTCAACGCGAGCTCCACTACCTGGGCGGCCGTCCGATCGGTGAGCCCCAGATCGTTGGCCCAGCCCAGGAAATGCCGACGCGAAATCCCGTTACGCTTCCCGTTCAGGGTTAGCGCCAGGGTTTTATCGCCGTAGACCACTGTGGAGGGGATGTCGTAGACCGGCGCGATGATCCACTCCCCGTGCGGCTGCTGGACCATGGAGACGTTCTTGGCGTGCAGGTCCCCGTTGCCGCTCAGCCACGCGAAAGCCCCTTGAATGGCGAGGTTGCGGAGGGCGGGCAGCGGCGCGGCGCAGTGGGCGGCCAGCGCGTGGCACACCGTCCCGTAACCCACGTTGTACTTGTCCGCCGGGTAGAGCTTGAGCACCTGGGCGCCGTCCTCCACCGCCAGCCGCTGGACCTCGTCGGGCTTACCGCCGGCGACCGGGATCCGGTCGAAACGCTCCACGAGCAGCCCCGGCCGGCCCGCGACGTCCCGGATCAGCTGCACCGGGCTCAGCGGGATCCGCAGTTTGGCCGCGTACCGGAACATGACCAGCTCGTTCTCCACCACGTGCGGGAACTCGGGAGCGTTGAGTTTGAGGATGAAGCGCTTGCCCGCGCTGGCAACGGGCAGCGAAATCATCCCGGCGGACAGCTTGTCCTGCACACCGGCGAGGGCCACGGGGTCGATCAGGTCAGGGTCGCCCAGCAGTTGGTCGAAGTCCACGGGCACCTTGGGGTCCAGTTCGACGGCGTGCTCATCCGGGTCCAGCGGCTCACCGTGGCCCACAATCTGGACGTCGCCCACCGGGTTTGCTCCCGCGGCGATGAGCAGGGACAGGTCGTCATCGGCGCTGGTCTTGATGGACCGCCGCAAGGCGTTGAGCCGGCGCCCCTCCGGGAGCAACCCGGTGAAATAAGGCGGCGCCGCCCCGGCCGCTGAGACCACCGGGTCGGTGGTGAGGGGCAGGGAACTGGCGACGGCGGGTCCCCCGCTTTGCAGGTAGGCCGGGAGGTAGCTGAACCGGGTGCCGCCGTCGTGCCGTTCGAGTTTGGCGGCCAGGACACCGGCCTTGTAGATGTCCGCGATGCGGTGCTTCATGACTGCGCTTCACCAGTGTTGGGGGCCGCGGCGTCATTGATCGCGCGGGCAGCCTGGCTCGTTCTGGTGGTGAGCCGGAGTTCGATGCCCAAGGTGTCCAGGACCGCGGTCAGGGAATCGAGTTGGATACTTGGCTTGCCCTGCTCCACAAAACGGACGAACCGTTCCGAGACGCCGGCCATATCCGCGAGGTCGCGCTGGGTGAGGCCCAGCTGCACGCGGCGGGCGCGGACTTCGGTGGACAGCAGGTCTTTGAGTGCTTCCATCGGTTCCATCCGCTATAGGTACGATCGTGCCGTTTTGATGCTCTACCCGAGCCTACGCCTGCTGCACCTTTCTGACCAGCGGCCAATCGGCACGAACGTACCTGCGTCGAGAGCGTCCAAGTAGTGAGCAACGGTTAATACAAGTACTGACTACTCGGGCTACTCAGTTATTGCCGGGACTACCGTGACTGCAGCACACGGGCGGACCTCGGATCCTGGCCCACTCGTAGTCGAGGCTGGCCCACTCGGACCCCTGTAGGGACCGGCGGCCAGCACGGAATACCGCGAGGCAGGGGCGTAGGCGAGATGGACATCATGAACCGACTCGGAGTACTGGGGACCGATTTCTGGAATTGGACTGACCGTGTGCGAGCCCATCAGCGCCCCTCGGGCCAAGGGAAGCCCGGGGATACCGCAAAACGACCATCGATCAGACGGTTGGCGGCGGTTCCGCTGTCCCTGTGCCTGGTGCTTGGCGGGGCTTCTCTCTGGGCTATGCCTGTTGCGAATGCCGCGGCCGGGGGCATGGTGAGTGTGACGTTCGACGACGGGTGGACCAGCCAGTACAACAATGCGCTGCCGGTCCTGAACAAATATGGGGTTCCGGCCACGATGTACATCATCTCCGGATCTGTTAATGACGTTCCGACTTACATGACGCAGGCCCAGATCCAGGCATTCGCCAGCCGCGGCGACGAGATCGCGTCCCACACCGTCACCCACGCCGACCTGACCACACTCACGGCAACTCAGCTCAACAACGAGCTTTCACAGAGCAAGGCAACGCTGCAGCAGATGTTTGGTCCTTCCGCTGCGATCGATTTCGCTTCGCCCTACGGGGCATACAACGCGACGACCACGGCTGCGGTGAAGAATTACTACGCCACCCAGCGCAACACCGACGAGGGGTTTAACGCCCTGGCCGGCTTCGATCCTTACAATATCCTCGTTCAAAACGTCGTTTCCACCACCCCCAACGCCACAGTCCAGGGCTGGATAAATTCCGCGAAAGCCAACAACACCTGGCTGATTCTGGTCTACCACGAGGTGGGAGCAAACATCGGCGGGGACATCTATCACACTGACACAGCCGTGCTGGACTCCCACATGGCGGCCGTGAAGAACAGTGGGCTGCCGATGGTCACCGTGCGCCAAGGCGTCCAGGCGCTGACCTCGCCTGCCGCGACGGCGCCCGCGGCACCGGCCGGGGTTAGCGCCACCGCAGGGAACGCGTCCGCCACCGTGTCCTGGACCGCCCCGAACAACGGCGGCTCACCCATCACCTCCTACACCGTGACCCCACGCACCGGCACCACCAACCTCACCCCCGTCACCATCACCGGCAACCCGCCCGCAACCAGCACCACCATCACCGGACTCACCAACGGCACCGCCTACACCTTCACCGTCACCGCCACCAACGCCATCGGCACCTCCCCAGCCTCCACCGC